>NZ_JBPLBA010000043.1:0-7865 GCF_054039375.1 Desulfomarina sp.
AAAAATCCTCATTTCTGGACAGACAATAACCAGTCAGGAATTTACGCTTTTTTCATGGTTCTGGCAAAATCGAGCATCCTCCTGATGGGGACCTGTGCTTTTGAGGCAAGTTCGCTGGAAACCTTGATTTCATTTTTTCCAGTTTTCAACACTTCTTCCAGGTTCTGCAGGGAATTCATTCCCATCCATGGGCAGTTGGCACAACTCTGGCAGGTAGCCCCTTCGCCAACGGTCGGTGCCTCCATGAGGATTTTTTCCGGTGCCAGCTGGCGCATTTTGTTGAAGATACCGGCATCCGTTGCCACAATAAATTCACGGTTCGGCATATCAGTTACTGCCTTGATGAGGGCAGTGGTGGAACCGACCACGTCAGCAAGTTCAATAACCGCTTCCGTTGATTCCGGATGCACAAGAACTGCTGCATCCGGATGGAGTTTCTTCAGCCTCTCAAGGGCCACCGAGCGAAATTCCTCATGAACTACACAGGATCCCGGCCAGAAAATCATTTCAGCTCCGGACAACTTCTGCACATATCTTCCCAGGTGTTTATCAGGGCCCCAGAGAATCTTCTCACCTTTCTCTGCCAGATGATTGATGATGGGCAGGGCAATACCGGAGGTGACTACCCAGTCCGAGCGGGCTTTTACCTCCGCGCTGGTATTGGCGTAGACAACGACTGTATGGTCAGGGTACCGGTCACAGAAGGAGGAAAACATTTCATGGGGACATCCTTCATCAAGGGAACAAGTGGCTGCCGGCTCGGGCATGAGAACCCGCTTTTCATTGTTCAGAATTTTGGAAGTTTCACCCATAAAGCGAACTCCTGCTACAACAAGAGTTTCCGCTTTATGCTCGGTACCGAATCTGGCCATTTCAAGGGAGTCGGCGACGCAGCCACCGGTTTCTTCTGCGAGATCCTGCAGGGCGCCACTGGTATAATAATGGGCAACAAGGACACCGTTCTGTTCCTCCAGCAGTTTTTTGATCCTGTCCTTGAGAGCTCTGGTTTCCTTTTCGGTCAGCTCAGGCCAGACCGGGTGAGGGGGCACCGTGATTACTGGAAGTGACGGTTGTTCCGGATCAGTAGTTTGTGTTGTCATTGTAGCACTTTATGCCTCAAATTTTCAGATCACTTTGAAGAAATACCTCCATTTTCAAAGTGCCCTGTATTGGATATTGTAAAAACCAGGAATGAAAATGATTCTTTTGCAGGAGAATATAAGTCTAATGGAGAAATAATGAAACCTAAATCCTGTACTTCAAAAAATGAAAAAATGAAAAAATGAACTTATTCTTTTATCCGATAGATTCTCAAAGAAGCGGCTGCTTCTCTCTGTTACCGGGTGATCTTAGAATGGCATCACGGTATTTCAAGAGGATATCAACTGTACGGGTGGCACGTTTCGGGGCAAGATTGTCCCCCGGAGGTGTACCGAGTCTTTCTTCTATATAGATCAGGTATTCGTATATTTCCCGGCCATCTCTGGTGGTTTTCAGAAGATCAAAAATGTGGGGAAGGTAGGGCAGGTATTCGTCCCTGTATTTTTTGTCAATGGAAATACAGAGCGCGTCCCAGACATGAAACAGCACTTCATCTGTTGCCACATAAAGTTGTTGTTCCTGTTCAGATCGTATTCTCGTGAGGTGTTGAAAAGCCTGTTCGGGCGAATATATCTTGAATTTTTCTGTGGAATCTTTTTTTTCTTCCATAACAACTGGAGTCTGGTGATCAGGGTCCGGTATAAAACAACTGCAGGTCACTTTGAAAATTAATTATTTTCAAGGCGCCTTGTAAGATTTTATCCAATGTTTCGGCCTATGAAAAAATGAGCTTTGTGAGCAAACACAACTCAGATGAAATAAAATAACAGAGTTGTCGCTCCTGCGGGTGATTATGTCTATAGGTTCTTCGAATCTGGTCAATGTGAGACTCTTTCTCATCGGGTGTTGAACGCCCTACTATAACAAGATTAATTTTGTATGAAACAGTTTTTTTGACATGGTCCATAACCAATTCGTCAGAGCCGGGGTAATGGTGATTGCGCACAGGCATCGTGCATCTTTTCACGGTCTCTTTTGACCCACAGGAGGGTTATACTTGACATGATAGCCTGTAAAATCAGCGGAACCTGTGAACATTTATGGAAAACGAAAGAATATTCACCAGGTCGTACTCAAATGGTCGATATCTTCTTTAAAATGGTCCGGTGCGTTTCTTTTCAACTCCTCGACGAGTTTTTTCTTCGTTTGTTTTAATCCGGGTTCAACAATCTCTACAGTTTTTCTCCGGGTATGAATGACAAGTTTTGTCTGCAGCATCCTGGGGGCCACAAAATCTGCTGTTCCGGTAATGGTTCTTGTGGTTTTCAAGCTGAAACCGAGGATTTTGTCCCAGGGAAGCGATTGAGTTTTTCCAATGGAATAAACACATATTCCATTTTTATTGATTTCAATACGTTGACCAAACTGGCTGAAGAAAAAAACAAACAGGATTGTTACCGGAATATAGGCTGTTGCCATCATACCTGTTGCAACAGGATCATACAGGTATGGAGCAATACCGGTGATTTTCATTAAACCCCAGGAAACAAGACCATAGCCTATCATGCTTAAAAATAATATTACTATTCCGTCCCCCAGAAAATGGGACCATCTGGGATTGAGGAGGATTCCGGGAAGAGTTTTTCCGGCCTTACGCATCAGTAAAATCCCTCCTGAAAAAAATATTACTGCAAGGATATATCTGACGAAGTTATTTTGAAAGGGCGGTGGCCCCTTGAACGGGTTGCCGTAAAAGGGGCCCAGGCCCAGGACCAGTGACATGCTCAACAGAATGTAACCCCCGAATCGGTAGTAATATCTTCTCATGTGTGTTTCAACAATCCTGAAATCGTCATGGGTTCAGGTCCTTCTGTTACTGATTGAGATATAAAACCCAGTGATTTTTTAACCCCAGTCCGGTACCGGTTGCTTCCCCTTCAATACGGCCATTCTTCAGTTTACCTCTGTATGTCTGACTGCATGGACCTTTATATCCCTGGCCGGAACAATCCCTCGTGATTGTAACAGAATCTGCAGAAATAATACCTGTCATAGGATCAACACGCTTATGGGGGCAACAGGCCCATTGCGAAGTGCCGGTTATCCTGCTGTTTATTACCTTGAGCTTCCAGGTTGAATGCCATGTCGTACCGCCAATCTGATGATCGACCCGATAACTTCCACTGGTAAGGTGCGGTACAAATCCGTTTGAAACAGGTGGAGAACCAACAGATATGGCTGCTGCTGCCCCCGGCACCTTTTTCCAGGTTCTCAATTGATCATTCCACCTGTAAATGCCGTGTCCTCCTGTAATATTTTCAACTCCGATAATCCAGGCGGTTTTTCCGCCGATTGAAATATCACTGGCCTTTCCGGGCAACAGTTCCCATCCTGTATCTTTCCACCGCAATATGTTCCCGTCGATATTGACAAGCCATGGATTGCCGGAAGAGTCAACATCGATACGGATTCCTCCGCCCGGGTACTGATCCCATCCGGAACCGTTCCAGTGGTATATTCCATACCCACCTTGAACCCGATTTACCCCGAGGACAAATACACTCCCTTCCGGCCCGATTCCTATATCTGTCGCCTTGCCGGGAACATGTTCCCAGTGACGGTCTTTCCAGCGAAAAATATCTCCCCTGTTATTGACTACCCAGGGGATGCCGAAATGATTGACATCGATTCTGACGGCTTCTCCGGATAACCTGACAAAGGCCTGAACATCGTCCATCCAGCGGGAAATTGAATGACCGTGGGGTAAAACGTCGTCACCTGTGATCCATACCGTGCCATTGGAACCGACGCCGATATCAGTCGCTTTTCGTGGGATATATTTCCAGCCTGTTCCATTCCAGCGGAATATCTGATGGTTGCTGTTGAGAATCCAGACATAGTCTTCCGACTTTTCGAGCCTGTTTTTAACTGAATTTACAGGATACGCAGCCTTTCTTACCGCAATACCTCTCCAGCAGATACTCCCTCGATTGTAGTTGCCACCCCTGTAAGCAGTGGAGTCTGCATCACCCATCCAGATGACACTGCCGTCTGTTATCTGAGGGGGCGCAGTATGAGCATCGTGCATGGGAATAATGCCGGAAGCTTTACTGATCAACTTATTATCGAGATACAGATCAAAGGATTTTTGAGAGGGGTGAGCTTCAATACGTATTTTGTACCAGCGACCCTGTTCAAGATTCATTACGTCTTTCAGATTGTAGGGTCGGCCAGGTTGATAATGTGCCAGCATGGTTCCCCAGTCGATCATCATATAAATAAAACCGTCACTGTAAAGAATTGGGAAATGATTATCTGACGTATTCAGTTTAATGTCAAACCGGACGGTATAATCTCCAACCAGCTTGTAAGGTCGATATGTTGTAAACCATGCTCCACCGGGCTGCATTGCGTCAATGCAGAGTTGATTTCCCTGGATCGTGCACTGGCCACCTGAGAGGGAGTGCCGCTCCCAGGTGTTGACAGGAAAGAGAGAGGTTTTATTTGCTGAAATCGGTTGCTGCCCGCCATGAGGGAGGAGGGGAGCCTTTAATCGGATTTCACCTTTCTGCGAAATTTCTCCGGTCTGTCCCCGATTGATTATCTTGAAGCTGTCCGAGTTGTCTGCACTGCTTTCTATACGTGCCCGGCCCTTTAAGGTTTTTACGGTAACACTCATATCCGGATGAACAGTGACAATAAAATCGGTGTCAAGGCCGATAACTTTAGCATTGGGATGAAATGTAAACCAGTTACCGGAGTTTTCGGGACCAACTGATACGGTAAAATGGCCACCTCCCTGACGTTCAAGACTGACAAAACGGGCACTTCCTTTACGTACGCGGACAGTTACAGATTGAGGTGACAGAAATCCAAGTTCTATCAGACTGTTTTCACTGAGCTGAATACTTCCCCACTGGTGATTGCCGATGTTCAGGTGCAGAAGGGCGTTGCTGGTCGATTTACAGCCGATATCTTCCCAGGGCAGAACCCTGGTCGGGTAAGTTTTGACAGTATTTTCGAGTTCCCGGATCTCACCATTCCTGAGAGCCAGTGTCCGTTTGAATACTTTTCCACTCCCGGAAGCGATCTCCACTCTCATGTTTTTCAGGGCAGTTCTTGGAATATCATGGGTTAGCCAGGTCCTCAGCCAGTCCCATACCTTTTTTGATTCAGTTATGGCGACACCAGGCAGAGGAACAGCCGGAGAGTGAGCGGTATGCTCAAGTGTCTTGTATTTGACACCGTTTAAGAATGCAGATGCCATAGGCACAACGTAATCATCGGTAATACCGAAAATATTGCCATATTGAACCCCGGGCCGCAAATGCCTGCCTGCTGTTTCCCCTCTGTTCAGAGCTTTCATGAAGGCACTGTCTGCGTAAAGCTGGGTGGCGGCAATACGGTGTTTCCCAAGAAAGTCACTGACAAAGACACCTGCTGCATAATCGGTGAAACTGACTCCATGATTTGGGGTGCCGACCATGATCAGTTTGCGGATATCTCCACGAAACTGTGGATATCCCTGGATATAATTCCGTGCAATAAGCCCACCCATGCTGTGTCCGATAACATCTACGCACTTCCCTTTGAATCCCAGCGCTCTGTATCGTTTAAGTTCCCGCTTGATATTCGCTGATAGAGATTTTGATTGCGCATTGATCCCCTGATTGCCTGAATAGTATTCATCGATAACGGGATCAAACCTCTCACCACCCAGGTAGGTCTGCAGCTTTCCCCAGGTTGACATGCCACCTGTAAATCCGTGTACGAGCATGACAGGTGGTCGGGTGAGCTGAATATTTACAGTGAAAAGAACTTGATGGCCGTCGGGATACTGGTAAGCAAATTCAACGGGAACCGAGGCAGCCATTGGTGGTCTGCCTGAGTTGAGGTAAAAGCTACCACTGCTGATGGCATCGGTTATTATTTTGCGTGCTTTTCCGGTCAGGATGACTTTCTCATTGAGACTTGATTTTTGCAGGTAAACAGGTGGACAGTATTTCAGAGCTATCTGTTTTTTGTGATTCAGTGGAATTGTGGTGCATTGAGAATCCGAGCCGATACATTTAACAGTACCCAGTGAAGGTTGTTTGACTTTCAGGACCCCCCTGGGTAACCTGCTTGTATTGATGATAATTTTTATCCATGTTTTCCCATCTGCAAGAATTCCCTTGTATGGTTCACCTGTCAACGGATTTTTTTCAAGAAACGCTTCGATCCGGTTCACAGGTATTGTCACCTTACGACTCATTTTGTCAGTATGAATAACATATGTATAGGATTGTTGTTTTTCATCAGTGTGTTTCACGATAAAATCAACTGTTCCCGATGAGTCTGTGATTTTTTTCAGTCTATTGTTTCCATTTTCCAGAATTACTGTTTTTGCGGAAATATTCTGTGTATTGCCTCCAACAAGCCTTATTTTTATTCTGGCCATGTCTCCTGTTTTGGAAAAATGATTCGGTGAGACTGAAACTAACATGTCTTTTTTTGCACAGCCGTCAATTTCAACTGCTGTACCGTAGGGAGTATTGGGGCATTTGTCTCGGTTATCAGGGATTCCGTCCCGGTCTGCATCGTGGATGACATTACCTTTGTCTGAAATCAGACCAGAAGCTGCACTAATTCGATAGAGTTCTTCTGCGAATTCCATTTTAGAAAAACCGAGGTTTAATTCAGGTTTTGGATTGTTAACAGTAAAAACAAAGCGGCCGGCCTGCCATGAATCAATGTTTTTGCCCGATCCTAAACCTAAGGCTGTTTTATCATGAAAGGTACGCCTGGAAGCAGATCCCCATAGTTTAATCTGCTTCAGGATATAATCCTTTGCCGCTGCCGGTGAATTCCATGCATATATCCACACCAGGGTTTTTCCTGAGCAATAGCCACGTTTATCAGTGAGTGGATAGTTCAGACCGTACCGTACAGCCTTGTTCGCGCGTTCGGGGCCAACTATCTCCACACAGAAAGTGGTGCCGTGATAAGATGCATAAGTGCAGTGAGTTCCAGGACCTACAGCAAAGGTGGTTCCGGTTTCTTCCAGTACATGCTTGATGATTGTTTCCTGCCTGTCATGTATGCCTGTACTGTTTATGTTTTTGGCAAGGATTGGATTACTGCCGCTAACACAGAACCAACACAATAATATAACACGAATAATTTTCAGAAACCCTATAGAATTATACATTATTTTCTCCCACTTACCTTTTTCCTCCGTCAATAGAACCAGCTTGCTCCCCTTGAAAAGATTTATGATAATATGGATCGTTTCCTTCATGCAGATCCTTCAGTTTTGATTCCTTCTGTCGTATCAAATACAAGGTAACTGTATGGCACAATGCCGTTAATAAACCTGCAGCCAGGACGGCTGCAGTCAAGCCCCCTTGGACGGGTTTAAGTGCCCCTCAGAAAAGAACAGAATGGGGCTCATTGTCTAAGTTAACGACATTGACTGTATACATGCACCTTATTTTCACGGTATCTTTTGCCCGCATGTATATTAGGGTTTTGAGAACAAAAGAACCGCTGACAGTCTGTGGAAGCTCTGTGCGGTTATAATATATCATCATCAAAAAAAAAATTATAGAATGGATTGATCCCGATATGTCCAGAGCACTGAATTTGGAGAGGTGGTTTTTGAGAGTACAGGGAAACAGAAGAGCAGGTGGATTCTTTATAATTGCAGGAAACCACGGAAAAAGAGTAGGAATTGAGTCCAAAAAAAAGGCCAATAGAGCTAAGAAAGATCATTAAACTCTATTGGCTGAAATTCTGGTGACCCCAAGGGGACTCGAACCCCTGTTCCCGGCGTGAGAGGCCGG
>NZ_JBPLBA010000044.1:0-6463 GCF_054039375.1 Desulfomarina sp.
TCGTCCAAAATTTAGGAAATTTTGAGAATAATCTAATTTCAAGTCGAGAACAGGCATTTTGTCGTTAATGTTTTAATAAATTAACAAGTTACACTATCTGTCTTGATAAACGTTGGGACAGCAGTGACAAATGATATATTTATTCATTTTCTCCCCCCGCCATAAAGTAGCTTATATTGTTTGCAATACTCTTCTGCCATGAAAAAGCTGGAAAAAGACTGCCTGACTGTTTTTTTTCCTTCTTTTGCGAATTGTTTTCGAAGGTGACTGTCTGTATATAATGTTCTTATTGCGTTGCTCAGTTCTTTGGGGTTTTCCGGTGTCCACAGTAGCCCGTTTTTTTCATTTTGAATAATACGAGGAACAGCACCCACATCTGACGAAATAACCGGAACCCCGGCGGCCATTGCTTCAAGCAGGACCATGGGTAACCCTTCTGTTGTAGAGGAAAGAACGAAAATATCAAATGTACTGTATAATTTCCGGGCATCGTCACGGGAACCGGTCATTATGACCTGTTTTTTCAATCCAAGTGATCCGGCAGCAGTTTGTATTTTTTCATATTCAGGACCATCCCCAACCAGAATGAGTTTTAAATTGGTCAATTCTTTTAGCTCAGCCAGAACGTGGAGCAATACCTGATGATTTTTTTCTGGTGTAAGCCTGGCAATATTTCCTATGACAAAATCATCACCTGTTAAACCAAGGTGAGATCTGATTTCATCTGCAGGTGTGTGAAAAGCGATATCTTCCACATTGATGCCATTGTCAATAATACTTATTTGCTGTGCTTTTACTCCAGCTTTTATCATCTGTTGCTTTACATCTGTTGATACGGCAATGATTTTATCAAAAAACCTCAAGGTGATGGCGTCAACCTTCTGGTAAAAAAACTCCCGCCTGGTAGTTCCTATCCAGTTGTGATTGGTTGCGATGAGAAAGGGGGATGTTCGGGAAAAAAACCGGGCAAACAGAGCGTATAAATTTGATTTATATCCGTGGCAGTGCACGATATCTATTTCGTTTTGTTTTAGATACTGACCTATACTGAATATCGTTTTGATATTCAGTGGGCCCTGGCCGTTGAATTGAACAACAGTTACCTCACTGCTATTGATTACCTTTTTAAAAATTTCCTCAAGATCATCGTTTACAGCAAGTATGCCGACATGGATTGTGGCGCCATGTTGTGTCAGGGCAGAAGAGAGTTCCGCTGTCACCCTTTCGGCGCCGTAAAAGAAAACACTGCTGATCAATTGTAGTATGCGCATTGTCCGGGTGAGCGGGTTTGTTTTTTATTTCCTGCTGAGCAATGTGGTGCGGAGTTTTTCATAAATGGCGTTTCCCAGGAGATTTTTCAGGGACCAGAGGATAAAGGATTTCAGCTTGTACCTCTTTATTAGCCTGGTGTCTCTGTGGACGATTTTTTTAAATACAGTCATATCCATACCCGCTTTGACAGGTATGCGTGGAACAGGGTTGGATTTCTGACTCAACTCAAAAAGAGCAAATTGGGAAGTGCACAGGAGGCTGTATCCAGTTCGTCTGGCAAGTTTCACCGTGTCTGTATTGATTCTTCCACCAGGTGCTGAAAAAGAAGTTATTGAACCGTTTGTACAGCGCTCGAGGAGTTTCTTTGATTGCGCCAATTCCTTTTCCGCCCGGTTCAATTCCATCTCATTGAAGTACGAGTGACTGGTTCCATGAGAACCAATTTTCATCCCTTTTTCAACAAGTTTCAGGATTTCCGTTGTGTTGAGAAAATCTGGAGTGTTTACCCAGTCAGTTGTTATAAAAAAATGTGCCTTGAAGCCAAAATATTCAAGAATGGGGAGTGCGATTGTATAATTTGACTGATGCCCGTCATCAAAAGTCAACACCACTGCACGTTCAGGCCATTTTTTGAGTCGCAGCAGATCTTCAAGTAAAAATACCTCGAAACCATTTTCAGAGAGGTACTTCATCTGGCAGTAGAAAGTATCTTTTTTCAGTACATACAGTTGTTCTCCCGGATCTTTTGCCCGGGCAGGGTGAGCCGGGTCTTCCAACGCATGATACATGAGTACCGGGACATTTTGGCTCCTGCTGTTTTTTATGACCTGTTTGCTGTCCATATTGTTTTACACCCGCCTGTGATCCAGATAAAAAAACCTTTTATTGCAGCGAGGTTGAGAACACAGAAAAAATAACTGATCTGGAAAATAAAAAAATTCCTGGTTGATGGTATGAAAAATGCGATTAACGCGGCAGAATAGAACAATACCTGCACAATGGTAATATAATAATAGCTGATACCTTCCTGCAGCAGGCCTGTCACAAAAAAAAGAATGAGGAAGAAAGGGACAGTAATGCGGGCAATTTTGTGAGATATAAAACGGAACCATAAAGGATTCCGATGCGGAAGCATGAGGGAGGGATTGAGGCTGAGCATCTGCCAGTTTCCTGCCAGAGTCCGAACTTTTCTGCGCCATTCCTGTGTCGTATCCTTTGAAAAAACATCATATGCCACAGCAGATGAATCAAAAATAATTCGATACCCCTGCATGGCAATATTCATTGGTGTCATAACGTCATCAAGGATAGTACTGTTCTGTAAATGCTGGTATAATTCTTTGCGAATGGCATATATGGCCCCGGTCACTCCCACCACTGAGCCGGTTTTGCTTTCCATTTTACGAATCATTTTTTCATATTGCCAATACGCTCCCATCTGGACTTCGATATTGCTTGTTCCATCTTTTACAAAAATGAGTTCTCCGCTGACTCCTCCGATCTTCGGGTCAGAGAAATTTGCTACAAGTTCGGTGATGACGTTTGTGGCAAACAACTGCCGTGCATCAGTAAATATTATGATTTCTCCGGAAGCTTTTGTTACACCGGTATTCAGGGCTGTCGGTTTTCCCTGTGACGGCGTGTATGCATGGCATGAAATTTCAGGGCAATAGCCAGCCTGCTCATCTGCAATTTGATTCACTATTTTTTCTGTTCCATCATCTGATCCGTCAGACACAACGATTATTTCATATTTTTCTGCCGGATAATCCTGTTCCAGCAGGTTCCTGATTCTGTTCTCAATATTCAGTGCCTCGTTTCGGGCAGCAATAACAACGGATACTTTGGGGAGACGTTCAGGATAATTCCTGGTAACAGCACGTGGAAACAGTTTTGACTGGATGTAAAGGAGGAGTGGATATCCCAGGTAAGTATATAAGATAACAACTAATGATATGAAAAACAGTATTGTTGTCGTCATACTGTTCTGTCAATCCTCTGTGGATGGAGAAATATATTCATTGCAGGTCAATTTTGCTGAATATTAATTGTTCGGCAACTACCTTATTTTATAATAAATCTTGATTATTTTGTGTAGCCGGCTCTTTCCAGAAACAAAAGAATCTCCTGGACAGACTCATCAGGTGTCATATCGGATGTATCTATAAAAACCTCCGGATTGTCCGGTGGTTCATAAGGGTCATCAATACCTGTTACACCTTTGATGATACCTGCGCGGGCTTTGGCGTAAAGACCCTTTCTGTCCCTTCCCTCGCACACATCAAGAGGTGTGCCGACATGAACTTCAATGAACCCGCCGTAGCTTTCAATCAACTCCCTGATCTGTCGACGGGTTGAGGTGTAGGGTGCAATTGGTGCACAGATCGCAATTCCACGGTTTTTGGTAATTTCACTTGCCACAAACCCGATTCGGCGCACGTTGATATCCCGGTGCTCCTTTGAGAATCCCAGTTCACTGGAAAGGTTCATACGGACGATATCGCCATCAAGCAGTGTCACCGGGCGTGAGCGGGTCTCCATAAACCGGGCGTAAAGGACTTTGGCGATAGTCGATTTACCTGCTCCGGAAAGACCAGTTAAAAATATTGTAAAACCCTGTCTGTGTCTGGGGGGATACGCATGACGGATGGTTTCAATAATCTCCGGAAAGGTGAACCATTCCGGTATTCGCCGGCCGGTTCTCATTTTTTTGTGAAATTCGTCGTTGGACAGGGTCATTGGTTTGCTGCTTTCGGGAATCTCGTCGGCTGGAACATGAATGTCCTCTTCATACAGATAGACCATCTGTTCAAAGGCAACGATTTTAATGTCTATCTCTTCTGCAAACTCGTTCAGCAGTTTTCTGCTTTCTTCTGGTCTGTATTGCAGGGTGTTGCTTTTCTCATCACCCGGATCGGCATGACCGTGCCCTAAAATAAAATGTGTGCAACCGTAATTCTTTTTAACTATTGCATGCCAGAGGGCTTCTCTCGGCCCGGCCATTCTCATGGACAGCGGCAATAAACTGAGCAGCATCATGTTGGGGGGGTAGTATTTTGCGATGTCCAGGTAACAGTGAATCCGGGTGAAATAATCAATCTCTCCGGATCTGATTTGTGCTGTTACGGGATGCAGGAGGAGACTGGCTTTGGCTTCGGCCATTGCCCGCAGTGTCATTTCATACTGGGCTCTGTGCAACGGGTTTCTTGTGTGAAAGCCGACGATTCGTCTCCAACCCAGTTTTTTAAAAAGATCTCTCAGTTCTGCAGGTGTATGTCGATAGCGTTTGAATGCAGAGTGCAGGGGGAGCTGGATTCCCTCAAGAGAACCACCCATGTAATGGGTGCCCTTTTTGTTAAAAAGATGATTGACGCCGGGATGGGTGTGATCCCGGGTTTGAAAGAGGATTTCGGCCTCACGGTCCTTGTCAATTGGCCATATGTTTTCAATATGCATGATGGCCAGCATGAATCCTTCACTGTCCCGGACAGCTACAGATTGCCCCACGTTAAAAGTGTCAGCCTCTTTTTCTGAGATATCGAGACAAATGGGAACAGGCCAGAGAGTACCGTTCCCCAGGCGCATACGATCAAGGACTGATTCGTAATCTGTTTTGTTCATGAAACCTTTGAGAGGGGAGAAACCTCCATTCATCAAAAGTTCCAGATCGCAGATAGATGGGTCAGGTAGAGTAACACTCTCCAGGTTTTTTGACAGAGTTTTTAATGTCTCCGCCCTTTTTTTATCGACAATGAGATTAACGAGATTCCCACCATGGGCAATGTGATGATATTTCATTAATAAGGTGTGTGTTTTTATTTAACGACAAACCAGGGGTTTAATAGGTTTTCACGGTTGTATCCGAGTCGCCTGCCACTTTCCCAGACCGTTACTTCACGACCTGCGCCTTCTGCAATTCCCTGCCCGGCTGCTGTGTCCCATTCCATGGTTGGTCCCAGTCGTGGATAGATGTCCGCCATATTTTCCGCAACTCTGCAGATTTTAATCGAACTGCCGGAGCTGACAAGCAAAACATCTTTTTTCTCATTTCGTTTTTTTTCGACAAACTGCTGCAGCTCAGGTGTGGCATGTGAGCGTGAGGCCATGATGGTATAAGAGGAGCGGGATACCTGGAGCGGGAGTTTTACGCAGTTTTCCAGAAGGGTGTCGTAATCCATGGGGAAATCATGGGGTTCAAGTTGGCATCTGCAGGCGCCAAATCTTCTGCCTCCCAGGTAGAGTTGTTGTAAAACTGGAGCATAAATCACACCAAAAACGGGAAAATGATCATGAATAAGGGCTATATTCACAGTAAACTCGCCGTTTCGTTTTATAAATTCCTTGGTGCCGTCCAGCGGGTCCACAATCCATAGCCAGTCCCAGTCCTTCCGCTCCTCATAAGGTATCTTTTTTCCTTCCTCGCTGAGAATGGGGATTGATGTCTTCCGGAGTATCGAGACAATTGCCTGGTGTGCTTTTCGATCAGCTTCGGTCAGCGGTGAGTGGTCAGATTTCTCTTCTATGGCAAAATCCGAACAGGAATAAACAGCCATTATTTTTGTTGCAGCCAGTAGAGATGCCTGGACAGCCTGTAATAAATGATTTTTTATTTGTATTTCATTCACAATGAGTTTTGTTGCCCGGTTGATGGCTGCTCTGTTGTCGAAGCACGATAGTTTTTGCAGGCAGGTTGCCCGGAAAAATAAAATATTTTCCGTCCTTGTTGAGAACGGGCTGATATAAAATGGTAATTGCCTGTGAGGCAATTACTTTTAGCATAGTAGTCTGAATAAAGTCAAATGATATTGTTTGTTACCGAAATTACAGAATGAATTTGAGTTTGATATTGTAGCTCCAGGGGTTTTCGCAAATTTCTTCCTTGCCAGTCTGTCTGAACCCTGGAATACATCGGCAAATTGTTTGTGGGATGGTTTTGAGCGCAGTCAAATTTTCTGAAAATAGAATTCTCAGAAAGAATCACAGGTGTGGGAAGAAAATGGGGCAGTTTCAAAATATCCGGGCTGAGTAAAAACGGGCCGAACTGGATTGAGTTCGGCCCGTCAGGCTTATCTTGCATCATTCAGTTGTGTTCAAAGTTATTATCTGACACACAACGTATTGTTTGACGAGATTATTTTTTGGACTTCCTTCTTCTGGATATTCCGGCAAGGCCAAGCAGGCCGGTTCCGAA
>NZ_JBPLBA010000045.1:0-10497 GCF_054039375.1 Desulfomarina sp.
CTGAAAATCAGCCCTCCTGTTGCCCTCGCACCTATGGTTGGTCTTTCCCATTGTGCCCTCAGACTTCTTTTGAGGGAACAGGGGGGGGTAGGGGTTTTCTTCACAGAAATGCTCGCGGCAAAAAGACTCCCTCACGAAAATCAAAATATTTCCCCTCTACTGATAAGAGACCGGAATGAAAAACCACTTATTTACCAGATTGTGGTTTTTTCCAGGGATCAGGTAGGTCCGGCAGTGGAAAAACTCCACCTCCTGGAAGCCGATGGAATTGATATTAATCTCGGTTGTCCGGCACCCATGGTGAAAAAACAGGGCGGAGGGGTTACTCTTTCAGATAATGTTCAACAGACAAGTGAAATTCTGAGTGAAATCAGACGGAGAACAGAACTGCCCATAAGTGCGAAAATTCGTCTTGGTGTTGAATACAGGAGAGAAAAGCTCTATGCTTTTTGTAAAAATTTGGAAGACTGTGGACTCGATTATTTAACCATTCATGCACGGTTGAACGGGGAAAAGTTCTGCAGAAAACCTCGATGGGATGCAATCGGAGACATTAAAAAAAGGTTGTCGATACCCGTCTTCGCAAATGGAGGAATTTTTTCGATAGAAGATGCCCGGAGATGTCTTGAACAATCCGGAGCGGAGGGCTTGATGCTGGGCAGGGGAGCAGTGAGCAGGCCATGGCTCAGTGCTGAAATAAGCAAACGTATTTACAACTTCCCCATCGTAATTCATCATGGAACCAGGTCCAGAATCTTTTTCAGATTTGCAGAATTACTGGAAAAGAAGCTCCCACCGGAACGGCGTCTTGGGCGACTGAAACAGTTTACCCATTATTTTGCTGCTACGTATACTTTTGGCCATTCTCTTGCGACTTCGGTGCAAAATTCAAAGACGTTCGGGACAGCCATGGAAAATGCTGCAGCATTTTTTGAAAATTCACAGGATAACCAAAAGAACTGAACTGCAATACTGCAGGGCCTAAACAGCCCGGAATTGTACATTTACAGAGTATCTGTGAGTAGTTAGTGTATTTAGTGAAATCAGTTATTCACTTTTTGAATGACTGATTCAGGGTGTTATCAAGAAAGCATGAAGCCGTTACGGGTTCAGATAAAACTGAAAACCCGGGCAGCCTCATGGCTCACTCAAACCGGAGACAATTATGATTGATTTGGTAAAAAAAGCGATGCTGACAGGTATTGGTGTTGCATCACTCACGAAAGACAAGATAGAGGATATCGCAAAGGAATTTGCCCAGAAAGGTAAATTGTCTGAACAGGAAGGGGAAAAACTTGTTCGTGAAATGGTCACAAAGACCGAGGAGTCAAAAGAAGAACTGAAAAAACAGATCAATACCATGATTGAAACCACTCTTGCTAAAACTCAGTTTGTCAGAGCAGCGGACATTGAGGAACTGCATGGGGAAATCGCCTCTCTCCGTAAGGAAATTGAGGCATTGCGCAATGAGAAAAAAGATTGAGGTCCTGCCTCGCCCATAAGAGCAATGGATAACTGAGGTGAGTACTCACTGTTTTTCCGGCAAGACTTTCTCTTTGACCTGCTGGATGAAAATTGTCATTTCTTCCAATCCGCAAAGATAAAGGACCGCACCGTAGACGACAGCGGCAGCACCAATCAGGCCCATCACAGCCAGAAACTGAATGATTCGATTACCATGAAGAGTTACTTCAAGCAATGACTGTCCTGCAAACAGAATAACAAGAAGAGCGGCTGCAGCACAGAGTATTTTAAGCAGGGCACAGGCAAGATATTTCAACCTGAAGCCCTGCATTTTAATATGCAGCGTGGTGAAAAGAAAGAGAAAATTAAGAATCATGGTGCATGATGTAGACATGGCGATTGCCAGGTGTTGGTAGGTATTTATGGTCAATGTGATGAAAATAATATTGATGCCTATGGCCAGAAAGCTGGCTATGACAGGGTATTTTGTTTTGTCCAGGGCATAAAACGCGGGTACCAGTACTTTGTTCGCTGAGTATGCGAACAAACCGATGGCATAAAATGCAAGGGTTCGCGCTGTTGCCACCGTATCGGCTTCTGTAAAAGCCCCATGTTCGAAAATCAACCTGATAATCGGTTCAGCAAGAATTATCAGACCGAAAGTCGCTGGAATTGTCAAAGCAAATACCATGGTAAGTGAAGACACCATGGTTTCTTTCATTTCTCCAATGTCCTTTTGAGCTGCCTGTTTAGCAAGAACCGGAAGCATGGCAATGGACAGGGCGACTCCGAAAAGACCTATCGGGAGTTGAACGAGTCTGAAGGCATAATTCAACCAGGAAACAGAACCCTCGGCACAGCCTGATGCGAAATTGGTGTTTATAAAAATATTAATCTGTGTAGCAGAAAGACCAATTGTTGCCGGCACCATCAGTTTTAAAACACGCCTGAGACCTGGATCGACAAGGTTGAGAACAGGTTTATAGCGATAGCCTGTTTTATACAGGGAGGGGAGTTGTACTCCCAGCTGCAGAACTCCACCAATCAGGGTTCCGCACGCCATGCCCATTATAGCAGGTTGTCCGTAACGGGGCAGTATAAAAGCCAGGGAAGTACCACCAATGATGGACCCGAGGTTAAAAAAACTTGAGGCCAGTGCAGGAATAAAAAAACGGCCTCTGGTGTTGAGCATTCCCATAACAACTGCCGAGAGAGAAATAACAATGAGAAATGGCAGCATTATCACCGTTAATTTGCGGGTGAGTTCACTTTTCCCGGCAACGAGATCGAAATGCGGTGCCAGCAGGGAGACAATCGATCCGGAAAAATAAATACCGAGGAGTGTTATTATACTGAGCAGAACAGCAATAAAAGTAAGAACATTTGAGGCAAGGTTCCATGTTTCCTCCCTGCTTTTATTCGTATCGTAAGCAGAAAAAACAGTGACAAAGGCAGCTGAAAGTGCCCCCTCACCAAAAAGATCCCTCAACAAATTAGGGATTCGAAAGGCCACCACAAAGGAATCATAAGCAAATCCGGCACCAAAAAGAGAGGCGAACACCTGTTCCCGCACAAGTCCCAACAGTCTGCTGCACATAACTGCAATGGAGACCACTGCCGCTGATCCGGAAATAGATTTTTTGTTTTTGCTTCTCTTTCCGTCTTTTTTCTGTTTCTGATAGCTCAAAGGAAAAAAATCCGGGATTGTGATGGTAATACTTTGATTATACGTCTATTCAGGAATGAAATAAAAAAAACCTTCTGACAATTTCCGAGTAAAAAAAAGTGTTTTTGGTGGACAAAGATACATTGATTACGGCAAATATGCCAGAAATACATCTTCCCGTTATCTTTTCCATTATCTTTGGATAATTAATTTTTTTCAAATTGATCCCCATGAGCATTCTTGCTTGACTTTGTAATTTGAAATTGCATATATGATGACTGGTAATTTTTTCGGCAAAATTCCCTGTTCTGTAACTTCCCGACAATGTTCCGCCTTACGGGTACCTTGAAATTTTTTATTTTCGTTCGAGGTTAAGGAAAGGAAATTAAGGTTTCAGAATTCAGGTGCAGAACAGCCTCCTGGTGGGGCGCAGGGTTTTGTTTGTTTTGGAGACAGCATTGAAAAATCGTCGATTTTGAGGAGATACGGATGCAGGATACAAATATGATAAGAAACATAGCAATATTTGGTCATGGGAATTGTGGAAAAACTTCACTTGCGGAGGCCATGCTCTTTACTGCCGGGAAAATTAACAGACTGGGGAAAGTGGATGAAGGCAGTTCCGTAATGGATTATGAGGATGAAGAGATCAGCAGAAATATTTCCATCAGCTCCAGCTTTAATAATTACACCTGGAAAAAACACACAGTTTATCTCACAGATACTCCCGGAGATGATAATTTTCTCAATGAAGCACTGTTTGCCTCTTACGTGTGTGACGGAGCTCTTTTCACCATCGGCGCGGTACTCGGTGTAAAAGGTCAGACAGTCAAATTTGCCAATATCGTCAAAGCGAAAGATATTCCCACCATTATTGCCGTTAATAAAATGGACAGGGAGCGAGCAGATTTTTCAAAGACCTTTGAAGAAATGAAAAATGCTCTTCCCTTTACCCCTGTAGTTCTCCAGCTCCCCATTGGAGCCGAAGACGATTTCAAGGGCTTCGTGGATATACTTGAAGAGAAAGCCTATCTGTTCGATGGGGACAACGGAGGTGTTATTCCAACTGATATACCATCGGATCTGGCAGACGATGTGGCTGTGTACCGGGAAAACCTCATGGAAAATGTGGCTGAGACTGATGATGATCTTATTGAGAAATTCCTGGAAGAAGGTGAGTTAGCTGTAGATGATATGAAAACCGGTCTTAAAAACGGTGTTCTGAGTGGTGAAATTGCACCGGTCTATGTCTGCGCTGCCACCAGAAATTTTGGTACAGCTCCTCTGCTTGATGCAATTAATGCTTTCATGCCGTCACCTGCAGATGGAAAGGCGATTGAGGCTGTTAAGGCTGAAACTGACGAAACTGTTGAAATCAAACGTTCTGCGGATGAACCGTTCACAGCACTTGTGTTCAAGACCATGGCTGATCCCTATGCGGGCAGGCTGACAATTTTCAGAGTTTTCAGTGGAATACTTGAAGGAGACAGCTTTTATAACGCCAGTAAAAAAGAATCTGAACGATTCGGTCAGCTTTATCTCCTTGAAGGCAAAGAACAGAAACCGGTTGACAGTGCCGGCCCGGGTATGATTGTGGCTGTTGCCAAACTTAAGGAAACCGGGACAGGAGACACACTCTGCGATGCAGCAAATCCGGTTCTTTTTGAGCGACCTGAACCTTTCAAACCGGTGATTTCTTTTGCGGTAAGTGCCAAAAAAGGTGAGGAGGAAAAAGTTTTCTCCTCAATAACCAAGATGCTGGATGAAGATCTGACCCTTAAACTCACCAGGCAGCAGCAAACCAAGCAGGTTCTTCTTTCCGGTGTCGGTCAGGTTCACCTTGACGTGGTCGGGTCACGAATCAAGAGAAAATTTGGAGTCGAGCTGGAACTCAATACTCCAAAGATTCCCTACATGGAAACGATCCGTTCCTCTGCAAGAGTCCAGGGAAAACACAAAAAACAGAGTGGTGGACGTGGGCAGTACGGAGATTGCTGGATAGAGATTTCTCCACTGCCGGGCGGTGGTTACGAGTTTGAGGATAAAATTGTCGGCGGGGTCATCCCGCAGCAATATAGACCTGCTGTTGACAAAGGTATCCAGGAAGCCATGGAAAAGGGCGTTTTGGCAGGGTACCCGGTGATTGATGTCAAAATCGTTCTTGTCGATGGTTCATTTCATAATGTTGATTCCTCGGAAATGGCGTTTAAGATTGCCGGTTCTCTTGCCTTCAAGAAAGGCGCCCAGGAGGCAGGTCTTGTGCTTCTTGAACCGTACATGAATATGGAAATACGGGTTGGAAAAGATAATGTCGGTGACGTAATGGGAGATCTGAATTCAAGGCGCGGCAAAGTTATGGGAATGGACTCCGATGAGAATTCAGAAATCATTAACGCCCAGGTTCCACAGGCAGAAATACTCTCCTACGCGACTGATCTTACATCCATGACTGGTGGCCTTGGCACGTTTACCATGGAGTTTTCTCACTATGAAGAGGTTCCGGGACAGATTGCAGAAAAGATCATCGCAGAAACAAATAAGGAATAGAGCACCGGACGATCATGGATAGTTTACAGGAACAGTACAGCTGTGCAGTCCTCACCCTCAGTGACAAAGGTTCCCGGGGTGAGCGGCAGGACACCAGTGGAGAATATCTGAAAAAGACTCTTGCTGGAGCCGGGTTTATTCTTCAATCCTATGAAATTATCCCTGACAGAAAAGAAATAATCGTTCAGTCGCTAAAGAATCTGGTGGATAAACAGGGGATCACTCTTATTGTCACAACCGGAGGAACAGGTGTCTCACCTACAGATGTCACTCCTGAAGCAATGGAGGAGGTCATAGAAAAAGAGATACCGGGCATGGCAGAGGCAATGCGTGCCGCCAGCCTCTTAAAAACGAACAGAGCCATGCTTTCCAGGGGAAAAGTCGGTATCCGGGGAATGAGTCTGATAATAAATCTCCCGGGCAGTTTGAAAGCGGCCCGGGAGAATTTTGAAGTTGTCTTACCGGTTATTCCCCACGCCCTTGAAAAAATTCTCGGGGGAACGGGTGATTGCGGGGTAGAGTGATCTTCAGATCAACTCTACCTGATCCGTTTCACCTTCTTTCAGGGATACAATTTTCCCTATAATAACGGGTTCTTCTCCTACCGCCTCAAAATGGTGACAGATATCCGCCACCGTTTCTTCGTTGACGATAATCAGGAGACCTATGCCCATGTTAAATGTGCGATACATTTCTTCACGTGGAATTTCGCCCATTTTTTCAAGAAAATGGAAAATTGGCTGGGGTGTCCAGGATTCGGTGTCAATAACCGCCTTGCATCCTTTTGGAAGAATGCGGGGAATGTTGTCATAAAAACCTCCCCCTGTGTTGTGAACCATTCCATTCAACCGGTAATTTTTCAACACATTGAGAACAGGCTGAACATAAATCCTGGTCGGTTTGAGGAGTTCTTCACCAAGAGTGCAACCCAGTTCTTCTCTATATTCTTCCACTGAAAAATCATGGTCGGAAAAACAGATTTTTCTGACCAGGGAATACCCGTTTGAATGTAATCCGCTTGATTTCAGGCCGATAATGATATTTCCACTGCTGATATCTGATCCGTCAATGATTTCATCACGTTCAACAATCCCTGTTACAAATCCCGCAAGATCGTAGTCTTTTTCTCTGTACAATCCGGGCATCTCAGCCGTCTCTCCACCGACCAGCGAACATTTTGCCTCAATACATCCATCAGCAATACCTTTTATCACTTCTCTGGCAATATCCAGATCAAGCTTTCCCAGGGCAAAATAATCAAGAAAACTGAGGGGAGTGGCTCCGCCCACAATGAGGTCATTGACACACATTGCAACGAGATCGATACCAATCGTATCATGTTTTCGGCAGAGATGTGCAATCGCCAGTTTCGTTCCTACACCATCAGTGGAAGTGACAATTACTGGTTGCTTATATTTATTGGTGTCAATCACCAGATGTGATGCAAATCCTCCAATTCCCCTGAGAACACCACGTTGATGAGTGGATCCAACAAGATCTTTAATCTCTTCAATAAAGGCGTTACCTTTATCAATATCCACTCCGGCTTCACTGTATTTTGATTGTTTGTTTTCAGTCATGATAAAGTTGTTGTTCGTATTTTAATTTTTTCGGTGACACCTGAATCTCGCGATCGGCAAATTCGATGACTGTCCGGAATTAAGCAATTTCATTCGAAATCAAGGACTGCAAAAAAATCTTGATTACCCATGAAACTCAGCCAAATTGTGGATGTGCCTGTTTTATCAGGCTGGCCTACGGTCAAAAATCACCGGAAATCTTAATTGATAAGGAATTCAAATGAAAAATTGTCAGTCCAGATCATTTTATAATCAGTCTAATGTGATTTTTGAAATACGCCTGATAAAACAGGCCCAATCCCCAGACTCATAAATAACAGGCTGAGTTTCATACGTAATCAGAAAATAAAAAGCGCAGCCTATTAGTCATTTGTGAGCATTTTTCTTTTCGCTGTAACAAAGAGATCGGGCGAAAAGGGCTGTAAATGTCCACAGGTAAACAGCTGGCATGGCTCATTACAAAATATTTCCGACAAACTGATGATAATCGCCACCACCCATAAAAACACGGATTTTGACGCCCTGGCTTCAGTCATTGCAGCTACCATCATTTACCCCGGCTGTGTAGGAGTAATCCCCAAAGCAGTCAACAGGAACGTGGCCCAGTTTCTCTCCACCCATAAAACCGCTTTTGACCTTCTATTGCCTGATGAAATAGGCAATGCGGAGATCGACCGGCTGATCGTCGTAGACACCAACCAGTGGCACCGTCTGGACCGGATGGACGACCTGCGCAGGAAAGAAAATCTGCAGATTGACCTGTGGGATCACCATATGACAGGAAAATCGGACATCGAGGCAACCTGGACATGCCGGGAAGCCATTGGCGCCACCGTCACCCTTTTTATCAGGGAAATGATCAGGAGAAAAATTCACCTCAACCCACTGGTGTCAACAGTACTTCTCATTGGCCTCTATGAAGATACAGGCCATCTGAGCTATCCTTCGACCACCCCGGAAGACGCGGGCGCTGCCGCCTTTCTCCTGAAAAACGGAGCAGACCTCAATGTCGCCGGTTTTTTTCTCAATCCCCCCTACGAGGAAACCCAGCGGGAAATACTCTTCGAGATGATGAAAAAAAGTGAGAAAATCACCATCAACGGTAACAGTCTCGGATTCAACATCATCACCCTGGATAAAAAGGTGACGGACCTGGCCACGGTCGTCAATATGTACAGAAAAATAATCAATGCTGATGGGGTGTTCGTTATTTTTGTCAACAGCTCCCGCTCCATGGTCATCGGCAGGAGCAGCAGTGATCAGGTTCACATCGGCAAAATCATGACCAGACTGGGTGGCGGGGGACACGCCGGAGCCGGTTCCGCCTCGGTGAAAAAATCGGTAATGCGGCCTGAAACAATCAAAAAAACAATTATTTCCATACTCTCAGAAGAAAAACAGAATACCATTCACATCGGTGATATCATGTCCTTTCCGGTAATCAGTGTCACCCCCGACACCCCCATGCGCGAAGTGAGGGAAATAATGGACAGGGAAAAAATCAGAGGTGTCATGGTTATCGGGGAGAAGGGACAGATCAAGGGGATAATCGTGTTGTGGGATTTTAAAAAAATCACAAAGGAAAGACAGTGGAACAGTCCCGTAAAAGCTTTCATGGTCAGACAGGTGACTACCCTTTCCCCGGAAACTTCACCTGAAAAAGCAGCGCAGACCATGATCGAAAAGGATGTGGGCCATCTTCCCGTGGTGGAGGACGGCAAAATGATCGGTATTGTCACAAGAACCGACATTCTCACTTATTTTTACGGGTTACTGCCGGATTAACATTGCTTCACGGCTCAATCCTACGTTTTAGAAAATGAAAACATTTGATCATGATAAACTCTTCAAAAACAAGTCTGATTACATACGAAACTCAGCCTGATAAATCAGGCACATTCCCAATCCGGCCGAGTTTCATGGGTCATCAGAAAAACAAAAGATTCATCCCGTTTCGCAAATCGTCGAATGACAGCTGACCAGGGGCAGAAGCTTTCCTGCCTGCAGCAAAAGTAATATCAGACCCGAATAAGCCACCGGCAAGTCTGCTGATCACCCCCAACTGCCCCATGGACATGGTGACAACAGGAATATCCACACCCTTATCCCTGGCCCGGTTTGTCACATTGAGAAGGGAGAGAACATCTCCTGTATCATGGGGCATTACGGCAAGTTTTACAATATCGGCTCCGGCAGCCTGACCTTCCAGGAGTTTTGAATACATGAAAGACTCACCGGGAGTATCTGTAAAATTATGATAAGAAAAAATTAAAAAGATTCCGTTTGCATTGGCGATTTTTTTTGCAGCCTCCAGAAAATCCTTACCGTTACACAGCTCAACATCGATGAGATCGACCTTCCCTGATGCGGCAACTGCTTCAAACAGTTCCAGTCTCTTTTCCCGGTCAATCTTTCTCAGGCCACCTTCTTCATCAGTCCGACAGGTAAAAATCAATGGCACAGTTCCTGTAACAGCACGAAGCTCCTCCAGGACATCGAGACACAGGCGGGTGTTTTCCACATCCCTGTATGCATCAACTCGCCATTCAAGCAAGTCGGGCCCCATGGATATCAAATCTTCCGCTTCCTGAAGAAGCTGATCTTTCAGTTCCGCCATGAGCGGCAGACAAACCAGGGGACGTTCACCGCCAATAACCGTATTGCCTACATCTATTCGAATTCTGCTCTGCCGCCTGGCCATATTTTTTTACCTTTCATCTGTAATTTCTTTATTATCTGCTGACACTCCTTTACAGTGCAATAATCCGCAATGTAAATTCTGATTACGTATGAAACTCAGCCTGTTATTTGTGAGTCTGGGGATTGGGCCTGTTTTATCAGGCGTATTTCAAAAATCACATTAAACCGATTATAAAATGATCTGGACTGACACTTTTTCATTTGAATTCCTTATCAATTGAGATTTCCAGTGATTTTTGACCGTAGGCTAGCCTGATAAAACAGGCACATCCACAATTTGGCTGAGTTTCGGGTAATCAAGAAAAAAATTCAAATTACAGTTCAGAGGTAATAAAATCATAAAGTTGCTGTCCCTGTAATCAGTTACCTCATTTCCGGACAGACACGAGTTATACTTTAAAACTGCCCACAAGCCGGTTAAACCCACTCGCCAGCCTTTTCAAGGCACCCGCACTTTCACTCACATTCGTGGCATTTTTATTCAATTCCATGCTGGCCTGATTCACCTCGGCAATTTCCCTGGCCACCTCTTCGGATACA
>NZ_JBPLBA010000046.1:0-30106 GCF_054039375.1 Desulfomarina sp.
GCCATGCCCATGCCGCCGCCGATACACATGGAAATCAGGCCGGTGGCGTAATCTTTTCGCTGCATCTGATAGATGCCGGTTACCATCTGGCGCGCTCCCGTACAGCCGATGGGATGACCTAGAGAAATGCCGCTGCCAAGTTCGTTTGGTTTATCGTTGGCGATGCCCAGTTCACGCATGCAGCCGATTGCCTGGGCGGCAAAGGCCTCGTTCAACTCTATCATTTCGATATCATCAATGGTCAGGTCACAGTTCTGCAGCACTTTCCTGATGGCCGGAACCGGTCCCAGCCCCATATAGGCCGGGTCAAGGCCCCCGGCAGCGAAACCTGTAATTGATACCAGGGGGGCAAGGCCGAGCTCTTCCGCTTTTTCCCGGCTCATGAGAAGAACCGCGGCGGCCCCGTCGTTTATTCCTGAAGCATTTCCGGCAGTAACCGACCCGTTTTTTGCAAAGACGGGTCTTAACCTGGCCATTTTTTCCATATTGGTGTCCATGGGCCGTTCATCGCTGTTGACAATGATATCACCCTTACGATGTTTGATGAGAACATCGGCAATCTCGCCACTGAATGTGCCGTCCTGCACCGCGGCAAAGGCCCGGTTATGGCTGAGAACAGCCAGTTCGTCCTGCTCTTCCCGGCTGATATCATACCTGGCGACAATGTTCTCGGCGGTGACTCCCATGTGGTAGCCGTAGAAAATTTCGTACAGACCGTCGTAAACCATCAGGTCGCGGACTTCACCGCTGCCTGTGAGCTCCATTCTGTGGCCCCAGCGGGCTTTCGGGAGAGCCATTGGGGCGTTGCTCATGGATTCCTGTCCACCTGCGACCACAACCTCCGCCTCGCCTGTCATGATTGAAGCAGCTCCCAGGCTAATGGCCTTGAGACCTGAGCCGCAAATCTTGTTGATGGTGAACGCAGGAGTTTCCTTGGGATATCCGGCCCGGATCATGGCCTGTCTGGCTGGATTCTGTCCCTGACCTGCCTGGAGGACATTGCCCATTACCACCTCGTCAATAACTATTGGGGTGAGTGATTCATCCCAGTCATAGGCGGCGGTTTCAATTTCCACCTTTCCCTGGTCCTTCAGTTTGTCCGGTCCATAGGCGGCGGTCCTGTCATCTGTAAAGGGACGAAGATCTACTTTACGTAAAAGGTCTTTCATGACAACGGAGCCGAGTTCGATGGCGGGAACATTTTTCAGAGAGCCGCCAAAAGAGCCAACTGCCGTCCTTGAACCACTAACTATCACAACTTCCTTCATAATTTTATTCTCCTTGTGCTGATTGGTAAGAAAATCGCTGGTACTATAACAGATTAATTGAAGGCATGAAATAGTTGATTTGATGTTGACTTAAACGTTAAGGTAAGATATGATTGAAACGATTAAGGTGGTGATCAGGCCGGATTTTACGTTGGGAATATTTATGTATAGTTAATAGGACATTGACTTGAAGTGGTGGGAAAAACATAAATATCACCAGTGATTTTTTACGTGGGAATAATTCCTGGCGTAAATATATCAATATTAACGTAAACGTAATGATTAGAGTCAGGGTGAATATTTCTTGTGGAGAAGAGAAATCATGAATGTTTTGTCATATCAGTCAATCCCGGCAATACTCAAAGACAATGCCGTCAAATACGCCAGAAAAACAGCCATAAGCTATAAAAAGCGTGGTACTTTTCTCTCTCTCAGTTATGAAGAATTTTATGAACGGGTCCTTCTTCTGGCGCGCGGCCTCGGCAAGGCCGGGGTGAAACCTGGTGACAGGGTGGCCATTTTTTCCGAAAACAGACTGGGATGGGCTATTTCGGATTTTGGTATTCAATGCGCCCGGGGGGTCACTGTTCCCATTTATGCGACAAACACTCCGAAACAGGCGGCCTATATTCTTAATCATTGCGAGGCTAAGGTCGTTTTCGCCTCCACCAAAGGGCAATATGAAAAACTGCTTTCCATCCGGGATCAGATTCCCGGGGTGGAGCTTGTTATTTCCTATGAGCGATTCATGGGAGACCGTTCCTTTCCTGTTTTTACCCAGTACCAGCTCTCGGAGGTTTCAACTCCTCTCGCGCTGGAGGATAAGGAAAAAATAGAAAGGCAGATCGATGAAATCAGTCAGGATGATCTGATCACCATTATCTATACATCAGGGACAACGGGGGTTCCCAAAGGTGTGCTCCTGACCCAGAAAAATATCATGACCAACGCCCAGTACGGTCTGGAAATGCTTGGTATAGAGCAGAGAGAACAGACACTGCTCTCCTTTCTGCCCCTCAGTCATGTTCTGGAGAGGACAGCAGGGTATTATGTGACATTAATGAATGGGAATCATATTGCCTTTGCAGAGAACGTGGCCAAGGTGATGGAAAATATGGTGGAGATCCGGCCCACTAACATGGTCAGCGTTCCAAGGCTTTTTGAAAAAATTTATTCAAGGGTTTATGAAAATGTTCACCAGATGAGCCCGATGAGACGCAAGCTTTTCCACAAGGCAATTGAAGTGGGAAGGCGTTACGTTTATAAAAAATATGTTAAACATGAACCTCTGGGGTTGCTGAACCTGCAATATAAAATATTTGACCGTCTGGTCTTTAAGAAAATCCGTGATCGCTTCGGCGGCAGGTTGAGTTATTTTCTTTGTGGCGGTGCCCCGCTGGACAAGACGATAAACGAATTCATGTGGATTATCGGTATTCCGGTCTACAATGGATACGGCCTGACTGAAACCAGTCCCGGTATAACTATCAGCAGTGCGGGAGATGTTCGGTTTGATTCGGTAGGAAAGGTGTTCAAGGAGACGGAAATCCGCCTGGAGGAAGATGGAGAGCTTGTTGTCAGGGGTCCTCAGGTTATGCTGGGATACTATAAAAATGATGATGCCACCAGGGAAACCATGGAGGACGGCTGGTTCAGGACAGGGGATATTGCCAGGATCGATGAAGATGGATTTGTTTATATTGTCGATCGTAAAAAAGAGATCATTGTTACTGCCGGGGGTAAAAATATCGCGCCCCAGCCTATTGAAAACGAGCTGAAACTGGACAAATATATTTCTCAGGCCATTGTATTCGGGGACCGTAAACCTTACCTGGTTGCTCTTCTTACGCCGAATATCGAACGGCTCATCAATCTGGCCCGTGAGGAGCATATTGATTATATTGATATGGATGAGCTGGTTAATCACAGTAAAATAAAAGCTCTCTACGCGGAACGCATTGAGAACCTCAACAGAAATTTCCCCTCCTATAAAACAATAAAATATTTTGCTGTAGTGCCGAACGAATTCTCTATCGAGGGCGGAGAATTGACACCTACCTTGAAGATGAAGCGGAAAATCATTTATGAAAAGTATAGAGAACTGGTTGACGATCTCTATCTTACCAACAATAACGGGGTGATTTCCCCGCAAAAGAAATAAATGCAGGGCTGGACCAGACGGCTCAGCTGAAAAGAACAATGAAAACCGCGACTGCGGCAAAAATATCTGACGCAATGCAGGTTTTCATAATACATGGAGATAAAACATGAGGCAGATTAATCGTGTAGCCGTTCTTGGTGCCGGAGTCATGGGGGCGACCATAGCTGCTCATCTCGCCAATGCGGGACTGGACATTCTGTTACTTGATATCGTTCCAAAAGAATTGAACGATGAAGAGAAGGCAAAGGGACTCACCCTGGAAAGTCCGGTCGTGCGCAATCGTATTGCGGCCGCGGGCCTTCAGGGACTGTTGAAGATGAAACCGGCGCCTTTCTATCTCAAGGATTTTGCGGCCCAGATTGAAACAGGCAATTTTGAGGACGATCTTGAAAAGCTTGGTCAGTGTGACTGGGTAATAGAAGTGGTCATTGAATATATGCCTATTAAGCTTGATCTTCTGAAGAAGATCGTGCCTCACCTGGCACCGGAAGCAATTCTTACCACCAATACCAGTGGACTTTCCGTCAACGAGATGGCGGAGGTGCTGCCCCCTGAAGTAAAGAAAAATTTTCTTGCCACTCACTTCTTCAACCCGCCGAGGTATATGCGGTTGATGGAAATTGTTCCCTGCAGTGATACTGACAGGGAAGTTATGCAGGGTCTGGCGGATTTTATCAGCAGAAAGCTGGGCAAAGGCATTGTTTATGCCAAGGATACCACCAATTTTATCGCCAACAGGATTGGAACCTATGCCATATTCAAGGGAATGGCGCATATGATGGAGATGGGGATGACAGTGGAAGAGGTGGATGCGGTTGCCGGTCCTGCCACTGCCAGACCGAAAAGTGCGGCTTACCGCACCGCAGATCTGGTGGGGCTGGATACTCTGGCCCATGTGGGCACCAATTCCCATGATCTGCTGCCGGATGATGAGGAGAGGGAGGTTTTCAAGCTCCCTGACTTTATGAAAAAAATGATTGAGAACGGTCAGCTCGGCAACAAAACAAGGCAGGGTTTTTATAAAAAGGAGAAGGTGGACGGTAAGCGGGTCATTTTTTATTACGATTATACCAGTGGAGAATACAAGCCGCTTGAAAAGCCGAAATTCCCTTCCGTCATGGCTGTAAAGCAGGTGGACGATCCGGCCGTAAAACTCAAAATGGTAGTGAATGGTACGGACAAGGGGGCCGAGTTTGCCTGGAAATCAATTCGCGACACCCTGATCTATGCGGTTAACAGGATTCCGGAAATTGCCGATGATGTGGTCAATATCGACAACGCAATGCGCTGGGGGTTTAACTGGGAAATCGGTCCCTTTGAGATGTTTGACGCCATCGGTGTGAAAAAGTTTGTCAGGCGGGCGGAAAAAGACGGAGTCAATCTGCCGGAGGTGCTGAAGGATATTGAATCGTTTTATCGGTTCAACGAAGCGGGAGAAAAGGAGTATTACGATCTGGTTGGGAAAAAATATGTGCCGGTGGTGCTGCCGGAAGGCCAGATTCACCTTGAGATCCTGAAAAAAGGCGGAAATATTGTAGAGAAAAATGCGAACTGTTCGGTAGTCGATCTGGGTGATGGTGTCTTCTGTTTTGAATTCCATTCCAAGATGAATGCCATCAGCGGCGATATCCTGGCAATGACCCACAAGGCGATAAAACGTGCGGAACAGGAAGGTGTGGGACTTGTGATCGGTAACAGGGGCGCCAATTTTTCAGTCGGGGCCAACCTGATGATGATGGCTGTGGCCCTGGCAGAGGGTGCCTTTGATGACATTAATATGGTACTGCGTTCATTTCAGAAGGCCACCATGGCGGTCAAGTACGCGAAAGTTCCGGTAGTGGCGGCACCGTTTAGCATGACCCTGGGAGGCGGTGCGGAATTCTGCCTTCAGTCGGATGCGATCAACGCCCACGCTGAAACCTATATGGGGCTGGTAGAAATTGGTGTAGGTCTTCTGCCTGCAGGCGGCGGTACCAAGGAAATGAGTATGCGGGCCATTGAGCTCGCGGGGCAGTATAAGACCGATGTCCAGCCGTTTATAATCAAGAATTTCGAACAGATTGCCATGGCCAAAGTGTCCATGGGTGCTGCGGAACTCCCCGCCATGGGCTATATGCGTCACGGTGACAGTATCACCATGGATGTTGATCGGCTGATCGCCGACGCCAAACAGAAAGTCCTGGCCCTGGCTGTGAATTATCGACCGAAACGAAAGGCTGAAAAACTGCCTGCACCGGGCAGAGGCATTGCCGCGGCCATCAAGAGTCAGCTGTGGAATATGCAGATGGGCAATTTTATAACCGAGTACGAGGCGGAAATGGGGACAATTATCGCCCGGGTCATCTGCGGTGGTGATGTCAATCCCGGGACCCTGATCAGTGAAGACTATCTCCTGGAACTTGAAAGGGAGAATTTCCTGAAACTTGCCGGGAACAGGAAAACGGCGGAACGTATACAGCATATGTTGAAGCGTGGCAAGCCTCTTCGTAACTGATTCTCCTGACAGTATTCCGGCTGACCGGAAAAGAAAAATAAAAAAGTAAAAAAGTAAAAATCCATACCCTCCTGGGAGGAATGATATGAAGAAAGCATATATCCTGGCAAGTTATCGAACACCGGGTTGCCGGGCAAACAAGGGAAAATTCAAAGACATGCGGCCGGATGATCTGGCGGCAACTGCCATAAAAGGTCTTCTTGAACGAACGGAGACCGATCCCGCGACCATTGATGATGTCTATCTCGGCTGTGCCTTTCCTGAAGCGGAGCAGGGCATGAATATCGGGCGTGTGGCCGGTATGAAGGCCGGCCTGCCGGTGGATGTGCCCGGACAGACAATTAACCGTTTCTGTTCCTCCGGGCTGCAGACCATCGCTTCCGCGGCGGAGCGGGTCATGTGTGGTTTTGCTGACTGCATCATTGCAGGTGGAGTGGAATCCATGTCCTGTGTACCCCTGGGGGGTCTGAAATACAGTGCCAATCCTTCAATCATGGTCGACTGGCCGGAGGCATTTTCGTCCATGGGCATTACGGCTGAACTTGTGGCCGAACAGTATGGTATTGACCGGCAGATGATGGACGAGTTCGCCACAGCCAGTAACGCCAAAGCGGCTGCGGCCATTGAAAACGGGACATTCAGTGATGAAATTATCCCGGTTGAAATTGAAAAGGATGTGCTGGTAAACGGTAAGATCAGACGGGAAAAAGAACTGGTCACTGTGGATGATGGTGTTCGTCCGGGAACAACTCCCGAGACCCTGGCGAAACTGCGGCCGGCCTTCAAGGTCGGTGGTCCGGTCACCGCGGGAAATTCTTCCCAGATGACCGACGGGGCGGCCGTTGCCATGGTGGTGTCGGAAGAGTACCTGAAAAAAACCGGTAAGGATCCTTTTGCCCGTTTTCTTGCCTTCGCGGCCAAGGGTGTTCCTCCGGAGGTCATGGGGATCGGGCCCATCAAGGCCATTCCCGCGGTTCTTGAGCTTGCCGGACTGAAGCAGGAGGATATTGATCTTATCGAGTTGAATGAGGCCTTTGCCGCCCAGGCCCTTGCGGTTATCAAGACCCTTGGCCTTAATCCGGATATTATCAATGTAAACGGCGGCGCTATTGCCCTTGGTCATCCCCTCGGTTGTACAGGGGCAAAGCTGACCACGACCCTGCTCCATGAAATGGGAAGGAGGGGGCTCAAGTATGGTCTGGTTTCCATGTGTATCGGTGGCGGTATGGGGGCAGCCGGACTTTTTGAAAAGCTCTGACCGGTTCCAGACCGGTACTGAAATTTTCCTGGTTACCATGAAATTCAGCCGGATTAGAGATGTAGATGTTGTATCAGGCTGAGTTTTGTCCGTAATTAAAATATTTATTTCACAAAATACAGGTGATTGAAATGGCAGATAAGTTATTGAAGGGTGGTGAATATCTCATAGCCGAGACATCGTGCGAGGATGTCTTTACTCCGGAAGATTTTACCGATGAACAGAGGCAGATGGGAGAAACCACGGAGCAGTTTATAGAGAACGAGATCCTGCCTCATATTGAAGAAATAGATAAGCAGAACTTTGATATCGTGGTGGAAGGAATGAGAAAGGCCGGGGAACTTGGTCTTTTGATGATGGATTCCCCGGAAGAGTATGGAGGACTGGAGCTGGACAAGGCCTCGGGGATGCTGGTCAGCGAAAAAATCGCCTACAGTGGTGCTTTTTCCGTGGCTTTTACGGCGCACACCGGAATCGGCACCCTGCCTCTTATTTATTACGGTACTCCGGAACAGAAGGAAAAATATCTGGAAAAACTGACATCAGGGGAGTGGATTTCGGCCTATTGCCTGACGGAGCCGGGCTCCGGCAGTGACGCTCTGGGGGCCCAGGCAACGGCGGTTCTCTCCGAGGACGGAAAACACTATATCCTCAATGGTACCAAACAGTTTATCACCAACGGCGGTTTTGCTGAACTGTTCACCGTTTTTGCCAAGATCGACAAGGAACATTTTACCGCCTTTCTGGTGGAAAGATCTTTTGAGGGGTTGATCGTCGGCGCGGAAGAAAAAAAACTGGGCATCAAAGGTTCTTCCACGACCCAGGTTATTCTCGATAACTGCAAAGTGCCGGTGGAAAACCTGCTGGGTGAGAAGGGAAAAGGACATAAAATTGCCTTTAATGTTCTCAATATCGGTCGTTTTAAACTGGGGGCCTGTGTAACGGGGGCGGCCAAGGGCGCACTGGTCGACGGCATAAAATATGCCAATGAGCGCAAGCAGTTCAATACTCCCATTGCCCGGTTTGGTGCCATTTCTGAGAAAATTGCCGACCTGACCGCCCAGATTTTTGCCTCGGAATCCCTGGTTTACCGGATTGCCGGCCTTCTGGACGATAAGCTGGCAACGATCGAGAAGGGCATTGATAATTATTATGATGAATACCTGAAAGGCATTGAGGAATATGCTCCGGAATGCGGTATCTCAAAGGTTTTCTGCAGCGAGGTGCTGGCAAAAACGGTGGATGAGGTACTGCAGATTCATGGCGGTTACGGTTTTGTCAGTGACTATCCGGCTGAGAGGTATTATCGTGACGAGCGCATCAACCGGATCTTTGAAGGAACCAATGAAATCAACCGGCTGCTTATTCCCGGTATGATCCTGCGGAAATCAATGAAAGGAGAGTTGCCCCTGCAGGCTGAGGCGATGAAGGCTTTCGAAGCACTCATGACCCCGAGTTTTGATGAAATTGATGAGGAAATTCCTTTTGCCAGGGAGAAGGCGCTGATCAGCAATCTGAAAACATTGTTCCTGATTCTGGCAGGAGCCGGGGTCCAGAAGCATATGGACAAGCTGGCAAATGAGCAGGAAATCCTGCTGACCGCAGCCGATGTGGCCATTCAGATCTATGCCCTGGAAAGTACGGTACTCCGGGCGGAAAAAATTCTTGCCGGGGCTTCGGAAAAGAAACAGGAGCTGCTGAAGGCGGCCGTAAAGGTTTTCGCTTTTGATGCCACTGAAATTGCCGGAACGGCGGCGAAAAAGGGTGCTTTCTTCATTGAGGAAGGGGATACTCTCACCATGATTCTTTCGGGTGTGCGCCGGTTCGCCAAATATGATGCAACCGGTCTTCTTGAAGCCAAACGACTCCTTGCCCGGGCAGCCTGTGAAGAGGAAAAGTATATTTTTTAATCCCAGATGATTCCGATTCAGCACACAATCAATACACCTTATATGGTCGGCCCCGTTCACTGTTACAGCGGTGAACGGGGCGGTGATCTTGTTCTGTTTGATACGGGGCCGCCAACGGCCGAATGCCGCCGTTTCCTCCGGGAGAACATCGACCTGGACAGATTGAAACATGTGCTGATCACCCATTGTCATATAGACCACTACGGCCAGGTGGCCTGGCTGTGTGAAAACAGCGGGGCGACAATCTACCTGCCGGCGAGGGATTGTGAAAAAATACGTGAACACGATAAAAGGATGGGCGAGATGTACCATCTTCTTTCCTCTCTTGGCTTCAGTGAGGAATCTCTCGATGAGCTGCGGAAAATATTTGAGAGCGGCGCACTTTTCCCTCCCTTCCCGCGGGAATACTATCCAGCGGAAACATCCCTGCCGGAGCATCTTGGTATCGAAATTGTCAGTTGTCCCGGGCATTCCCAGTCCGATCTGGTCTATGTCGGGGAGCAGTGGGCAGTCACCGGAGATACCCTGCTGCGCGGGGTGTTTCAGTCTCCTCTTCTGGACGTGGATCTTTCAACCGGCAGACGGTTTAAAAATTATGAAATTTATACTCAAACGTTGAAAAAACTGGCAGGCTTGCGAGGGAAAACAATTCTGCCGGGTCACAGGAAGAGGCTGGTTTCTATTGATGAGACCCTTGTTTTTTATAATTCCAAAATGCTCTCTCGGGTCAGACATTTTCTGCCTTTCAGGGATGAGGAGAACATCCTTGTCATTCTCGATAAAATGCTCGGCAGCCGGGTGAATGATGTTTTTCATATGTATCTGAAGGCTTCCGAGGTTGTCTTTATGAAGGATTTTCTCCAGCGGCCCGACCTGCTTCGTACTTCCCTGGAGGAGATCGGGATTTTTGCCAGGCTGGCGCCTCTCTTTTTCGAAGCGACAAACCAGGAATATTGAGCAATGTCCAATCTTTTTTTCTATCTTGCTTCAAGAGCGGAAAATTCCGGATTCTGGCGGGCACTCTTTTCTTTTCTGCTCAACAGGATGATTCCCTTTAACCGGAGCCATGGATTTAAAATAGTCAGCATTGGTGCCGAAGTGGTTCGGACAGCTGCGCCTTATCGCAGGAGTAATCACAATCATATTCGCGGTATCCATGCATGTGCCCTGGCAACGGTGGCGGAATTTTCTGCGGGGCTTCTGTTGATGCAGAATTTCGGGCCGAAAAAATATCGTCTGATCATGTCCCACATGGAGATTGAATATAAATACCAGGCGAAAACAGCGGTTATTTCCGAATGCAGGCTGCCTGCCGAACGTATTGCCAAAGATGTTCTGCAACCGTTGCAGAGGGGGCCGACAGTCGATATAGTGCTGGAGAGCCGGGTGATTGACAGGAATGAAAACCTGGTGGCTCTGGCCCGGACAACCTGGCAGATCAAGCGTTGGGACAAGGTGAAAACCAGGGTGTAGAAAACACGTAACTACTCTAAGGATGTAATTGCTCACAGGTGCCGCAGATTCTTGCAGGCTCTTCTTCGCTTTTACCTACTTATGCGGACAAAAGAGGTCGTGAAAAGCTGGGGTGCTTGTGAGCAATTACTACAGGATCGCCACCAGTTCAGGAGAGAGAGCAATGGGACACCATCTGGACAGCAGGGATTCCATAGTACCACTTATTGACAGGCTCAATAAATACCCCATCGGCCTTGCCGACAATGAAACCCTGCGACGGATTTTAGCCATTCTTTTTTCAGAGGATGAGGCCTTTATCGCCTCAAGGTTTCCCCTGGAGGAGGCGACCCTGCCTGAGCTGGTCCGGGCAACGGGCTGGGAAAGTGAAAGGCTGGCTGCCAGACTGGATGAAATGGCGGACAAGGGGCTGGTCATGGATGTGACCTACGGTGGAAAGACGTATTATCTGCTCATGCCCGGCCTGATAGGTTTTTTTGAATTCACCTTTATGAAGCAGCGGCAGGATCTGCCGGTGGAAGAGTTGGCCCGGCTGATGCACGAATACCTTTTCGGTGATCCGGACCAGGAGATGGGCCGGGAATTTTTCGGCAGCAAAACTCCGCTGACCAGGTCACTGGCTTATGAAGAACATATTCCAGTGAGTTCAACCATCGCCACCTACGAGAGTGCCAGGGAAATAATAAAGAATTCCACTTTCGGGGCCATCGGCACCTGTTACTGCCGTCATAAAAAAGAACATGTCAATGAAACCTGTGAAAAGAATGCGCCGGTGCGTGAAATCTGTATTTCCCTGGGAACTGCTGCAAAGTTCATGGTGAGGCGTGGGTTTGCCGAAAAGAGGAGTAAAGAGGAACTGCTTGAAATCCTCAAAAGGGCAAGAGATCTGCATCTCACCCATATTACAGATAATATACGTCATAAACCTTCCTTTATCTGTAACTGCTGCTCCTGCTGCTGTGAACTGCTTGGCGGGGTGATCAACGGTTTTCCCATGGGGGTGGCCAAAACCGGATTTACCTTGCGGATCGATGAATCCGGTTGTATAGGTTGTGGGCTTTGCAAAAAGGCGTGTAATATAACTGCGCTTAAGCTGAAAGAGTTTTCTGCGGAGAGTGGAAAAACGCAAAAACAGATGACTGTCAACAGCAATCACTGTCTCGGGTGCGGAGCCTGTGTCGGGGTCTGTCCAACGGGTTCCCTCTCACTTGTTCGTGTGGAACGCGAGCCGCCTCCGGAGAAGAAAAAGGATCTTTTTAAAAAGATTCTCAAAGAGAAAAAACGTCTTGCCCCTTTTGTCATCAGCGGTGTGAAAAAAAAGGTCCGCCGTCTTTTTTCATCGGGGTGAGAGCAGGCCGGGAGTAAAGGCAGCGTGAGCCATCCCATTGTATACGAAGACAAGGACTGGCTGGTTGTTCAAAAGCCTGTTGGAATCGGCACCCACGGGAACCGGAAAGGTGATACCGGGCTTGCGGAATGGCTGGCGCTTCACACGGGGAGGCGTCTCTATATCTGCTCGCGGCTGGACAAGGGAACCAGTGGTCTGCTGCTCTTTGCCCGAAACCAGGAAGCCTGCAATCTGGCCGGACAGATTCACGAAGATCTGCGGGCGGAAAAAAAATATTATTTTCTCAGTGACGCAAAGTATGCGAAGGCAACCGACTGGGAGGTCGATACAGTTCTTGACGGGAAAAAGAGTCTGACCCGTTTTCGCCTGGTTGAAGGAAACAACGGTTTTTTTCTCTATGAGGCCCGCATCGGCCGGGGCCGAACCCATCAGGTTCGGCGTCATGCCTCCCTCTGCTCCATTCCGGTTCTGGGTGATGATCTGTATGGAACCACATCCTTCGGTCGCCTCTGTCTTCATTGTGGAGAATTGCAGTGGCCCGGAATCGCAAAAGTCCTTGTTTCTCCCCTGCCGGATTCCTTTCTATTCCTTCTTGCCGGAAGAAAAGATGAGCTGGTGCTTCACGGTGCAGTTGCCTGGGAGCGTCGCATGGGCTGGCCATCGATCATCGGCAATTGCTTCAGGTTGGTTCACCGGGGAGAAGCTGTTTTGCCGGTGTCTATTGATTTTTATGATTCTTTTCTGTCCATCACGGCATATGGGGATAGTGATGAAAACCATCGCCTGCAGAAAAAACTGCAGTCCCTGTTTGATTATTTTTCCGGGAAAATTCCAGTGAAAGGGGGGGTGATACGCTACCATGTGAAAAATCCCCACAGAAATAAATTGATCCACAAATTCCTGGAATGGGGAGAGGTTCCGGCCGAAGAGTTTACGGTGAGGGAACATGATCTTTCCTATGCTGTTACGCTCAAAACGTCCCGGCACATTGGGCTTTTTCTTGATCAGCGCGACTCTCGAAGACGGATAGAGGCCATTGCCCGGAATCGGCGGGTAGCCAATCTTTTTGCCTTTACCTGTTCCTTTTCCGCTGTGGCGGTAGCAGCGGAAGCGGAAGTTGTTTTCTCTGTTGATCTTGCCGCTTCAGCCCTTGCCAGGGGCAAGGAGAACTTTGCCCTCAATGAACTGGATAAAAATGGTCGCGGTAAATTCATCCGGGAAGATGTGATGAAATGGTTGGCCAGGCAGGAGAGAAAACTTCAGAATAATCCGAAGGAGTTTCCATTCTGGGATCTGATTATCTGTGATCCTCCGGTTTATGCCTCAGCCGGGCGAGGCCGTGATTTCCATGTGGAAAGGAAATGGCCGGAACTTGTCAGGCAGGTTCGGCTTCTTCTCTCTCACCGGGGAGTTGCCCTTTTCGCCAATAACCACCGCAGTGGAAATACAGTTTTTTACAGAACAGAGCTTGAAAAGCATTTCCGCACGGTTGTCCAGCAGAGCCCACCTTTTGATTTCCCTTCATTGCCGGACCATCCTGAACATGTACGCATCTACTGGTGTGAAGTATGAGCACAGCAGTTTAAGGGTCCGTTCAAGGTTAATATCACTCCAACTTGACTGAGTTTCAGCGGTCACCAGGTATTTTTTAATATTGCAGTGTCTTTTTTTCTTCCCGTTCGTATATTGTTGTATAGGATAACTTGATTACCCATGAAACTCAGCCGAATTGTGGATGTGCCTGCTTTATCAGGTTGAGTTTTGTCCGCAATCAGCGTTCCACCTGGGCGTTGCCGGGTCAAATTTTAAAATAACTTTTGTTATTTAGAAGATAGGATAATAGTTCTGTTACATCAACAATGGTTTTAGAGGAACAATGAGTCATATAAAGACAGGTGTACTCGTGATATTTTTGATTTTACTCTCCGGGTGTACAATCGGCAGGACTGTGAAGGGAGATTTTTTTGGCCGGTATTACCTGGAAACGGGCGAGTATGGCCGGGGGGAAGATCTGTTTCGTCGAACGGTTTTGGCTGATCCGGATGACGTGAAGGCCAATTTTTACCTGGGACGTTTTCTGCTCGCGGAAAAAAAGGTAAAAGAAGCCTTGGCCTATCTGAAAAAAGCAGTTTTGTCTGAAAGTGACAACCCCGATTATCATTTCTGGTACGGTCTGGCCTGGGGGGAATCTGGAAACCTGAAAAGAGAGCGGGAGAGTTATCTGCGCGCACTGCAGTATGACAGGAAACATCTTCAGGCCCTGCTTTATCTGGGGCATAATCTTTTCAGAGACGGGCAGTATGATGGTGCCCTGCAAAGGTACCAGGAAACACTTGCCATCTGGCCGGAATGCCGCACGGCTTTATATAACCGGGCTTTGATAGCCCGCATACTGAAAAGAACTGCCGAGGAGAAAAATGGCTGGCTCGCCTATCTCAAGGTCTATCCATCCGGCTCACTTGCCATCAGGGCTGCTGACTATCTCAATGAACTTGGAGATTTTTCTTTCCAGAATCATATGCTGGGAGCTCGTATGATAACGCTTGGGGAGATCGTATTCAATGTCTCCGGCAGTACACTGGATTCCCGGAGCCTGCCTTCCCTTGATGTTACCGGTGCAACTGCTGCAGGAATGATGGATGGAAAACTGCAGGTCATTGTCTATCAGAAAAATAATAAAAAACTGGCAAAGGCCAGGGCATTGGCTGTTCGATCCTATCTCTATGAAAAATATCCTGAATTGAAAAAACGAGGAGTTGGTGTCAGCTGGTTCGGTATTGATCGGGTAATAAAAATCGGTGGGAGAACAATCCGGAACCATGGGGCCGTTCGCTTTCTGCTGGCCGATGGAAAAAGGATACTGAGAGCGAAAGATAGAAAAAGAAGGGTGCCGAAAAATAAACTGTGACCGGTTATGAGTCTGGACGTATAGGAGAATAGAAGGGGGAAATAAAAAATGATAACACCTGGGTTCAGGTATGAATATTGAGAACGACCGGGAGGTTGTAGAGAGAATCCTTGACGGAGAAGTCCATGCTTTTGGCATTCTTGTCAGGCGATACGAAAAGCCGGTCTATAACATGATGTTCAGGTATTGCCGGGATCGGCAGGAGGCCGCGGACCTGACCCAGGATGTCTTTCTGCGTATTTATGAACGACTGGACAGTTTTGATCGGACAAGAAAATTTTTTTCATGGCTTTACGGTCTTGCAATAAACAGGGCAAGGGACTGGCATCGCAGAAACAGGCGGATACGCTGTGGGCTTAGTGAGCTGCAGTGGAATACCCCGGATATTGAAAACAATTCCTTCCAGGAAAATAAATTCCTTGAGCAAGAAGAGGCAGAGGCACTTTATGGTGCTCTTGATTCTCTTCCTGATGAAACGAGGGAACTGGTTCTGATGCGCTACAGGCACGACCTGTCCATCCGTGAGCTTTCTGCAGTCTTTAACCTGTCGGAAAGTGCGGTAAAGATGAGAATCGCAAGGGCCCTGAAGAAATTGAGAAGGGAATTTACGGAGGAGAGAAATGAAGTATGAACAGCAGGTTCAACTTGAAGAGGCATTAAGAAATCTGCCGGAACAGCAGCCTCCGACAGATCTGCATGACAAAATCATGGATTGTCTTGTTCACGAAAAAAAATCCTGGTGTGTCGGATTTTTTGAAAATGGGGCAGCTCTGTTTAAAGATTCCTTTTCCCCTCTTTCTGTTGCATTTGCCGGGATCTGCCTCATCCTGGCATTTTACGGTGGTTTAAAAGTCGGTCAAACGGACGGGGAGGTGAAGAATGCGAATGTAATGTCCGTTCCTGCAAAAATGAACAGTGAAGCCTATCTCTATCTTGCCAAAAGCCTTCTTGCAGCCGGGGAACCCCAAAAGGCACTCGGTATTCTCCGGCGTGCAGGCGGCATGAAATCAAATCCTGAATACAGATACTGGCAGGGAATGGTGTACTACACTCTGGGAGACTTTGAAAAAGAACGGGAAAGCTATCAGCAGCTCCTTCGTAAGAGGCCTGATTACCTGCCGGCCAGATTGAACCTTGCCCATAATTATCTTGAGAGCCGACAACTGGAAAAAGCGGAAGAACTGTATGAGCAGGTTCTGCGCATTGACCCACGGCAGGAGAGGGCACGGTATAATCGCGCCCTGGTTTTGCACCTGCAGGGCAGGGTGGATGAGGAGATCGGGGCCTGGAAAGATTTTCTGGTTCATTTCAGAAAAGGCAGTCTTGCCTTTCAGGCCGTGCGCCATCTGCATGAGCGGGGTGATTACAGCTGGCGCACTTACAGAATTGGATACAGGGCGGTTATTCTTAATCAGGACGATCTTCTGGGTGAGAATATGGCGAAAAAGAAAAGAGAGATTGACTATCTTTTCCATCAGCTTGGCGGTCAATCACTGGCCGAACTCAATATTGTAGTTTTTTTCGGAGGGGATGATAGACGTGCAAGGAAGCTCTCCCTGGATATCAAGACAATGCTGGCTGCCAGATTAGCCGCAGGAAACCGGAAAGAGATTGTCAGGGGAAGTTGGTTCGGGGAACCTGAAGCAGTGAAAAAAGAGGATGGTACAACAGTTCAACTGTCAAAAGGAATATTGATTTTTGGAGTTGTGCGGCCTCGCGAAAAAATGGAGGAAAGAGTATGATACGGAGAAAAAAAGAGTTGATTTTCTGGGCAGTAATTATGTCTCTTATGCTGGGTTTTCCCGGGTTGTGCCTCAGCACAAGCACGGTACCGGAAGTCTCCGGGGAGGAGGTGGAGCCAGCTTTCACCAGCATTGCGGAGGTAGAGCATGCTGCGGCCCTTGCTGAACAGGCAGCTCTTGATAATAAAGGTTTGGAAGATGCACTTGCAGCTGTAGAAAATGCGGAAACGGCGCTGGAAGAGGCTGTGCTTTCAGGAGATCCTGGAGCAGTGAATACTGCGGAGGAGGAATTGACTGAAGCAAAGGATCTGTATGCCGAAACATTATCTGAAGTTACCGGGCTGACAAGTGAAAATATTTTTTCAATGAGAGATGCCGGTATGGGATGGGGTGAGATAGCCCATGAGCTGGGTGTTGCTCCCGGATTACTGGGGCTGGGCAGGACCCGGGGCAGGCAGAAACACACGGCAATGTCCGGAGAGCATGAGCTGGTGGCCGGGGAAATTGATGCGGAGGAGATTGCCGAGGTTACCAGAAGAGATGTTGCGTCCGGCTGGTCAGCAATGCCCCATTCGGAAGGATCGGGGATGGCGGAAAATCCCGGTCACAGCATGTCGGGACAGGATATTGGATCCCACGAGGGAAGTATGTCTTCGGCTGGGGGGCTGGAAGGCAGTCATGAAAATTCAGGGCATGGCGCATCCGGTTCGGATACGGGAAGCAGCCATGGGTCAGCTTCTTCCGGCAGTTCAAGTAGCGGGCATGAATCTTCAAACGACCATGGTTCGGAAGGACATGAATCTTCCGGAGGACATTCAAAATCCTGATTACCCATGAAATTCAGGCAGATTGTGGATGTGCCTGCTTTATCAGGCTGATTTTTGTCCGTAATCAGCGTTCCATCTGGGCGTTGCCAGGTCAAATTTAAAAATAACTTTTGTTATTTAGAAGATTTTAATAGAAACTCAAAGGCGTGATACAGGACTCCTGTTTCACGCCTGATAATATTTCTCACCGGGTGCTCCCTCACCCTTGATATACCTTCTGAAAGCAGTTCTTCTCCGATTTCACAAGAAAAACTTACCATATCCTTACTTGTTGTAACCTGCCAGTAATGTAATTTATTGCTAATAATTGAGAATAGATCTCATTGTCTTTGGTGTTTTTTCCTATAAATTGTTCGGCAGGATACAGAGTAATGGAACAGAAACGTAAAAATTTTTTACTTCTGGAACAACTGGAAGAGAGGATTTTCCTGGATGCTAATCCCGTGGCCGCTGTTGTCGATTCAACTGATCCTGTCGACCATTCGATTGATCCGGTGATTGAGCCGGTTTCAGTGTTGAACACTTCTTCAGGGCAGCAGGAAGTTATCCCTGCGCCGGAACCGCAGGATAAAACCGATCCTGGCGGGCAGGCTGAAACTGCAGAATCTGTGGAGCATCAGGAAACAGCTGTTGCGAATGAACAGCAGGAGAATAATGGACAGGAAGCTGAACATTCCGGTACTGAAGGAGGAATACTCCAGGGAGAAACGGAGGAAAACAATGGAATATCTTCGGAAAGTTCCCTCTCTACGAATGTTCAGGGGGAAAATCATATCCAGGAGCAGACCGGTACTCAAGATCCAGCTATGAACAATGGAGTGGATCAGGTTGCGGTAGATCCCATGATCGGTGAGGATTTTACTTTTACCGTTTCCTTTGACAATACAACAGGTGAAGATGTTTTTGGACCATATGTAGATATTTTGCTTGATGGCGGACAGGACGGAAACGATGCCGTGGCAGATGACGGCATTTCTTTTCACAGTGCTACGTATTCCTCGGTAACTGTTGAATCTTCAGTTATTACTGTTACCCAGGCTGATGTAATAAATGGATTGATCCATCCCTGGGCAAAAGACAGCAGTGGTGATCCACTCGTCATCCATTCTGTCAATGGTCAGTCAATCAGGGAAGGAGATCAGTTTGTCAGCCTGCGTTTACCTTTCGGTTCGTTTACAACAGATCAGCCTTCCATTGATGTGGAGATAACGGCCCATATGGGCAGGAATGCCGATGTGGATATAGATCTGGATGTCAATGTTTCTACGGGGGCTTTGTATGGTAAAGATTCCCTTGATAATCCCCAGAAGCCGGATCCTGCCATGACAGATATTGGAACGTCTTCTTTTTCATTTAAGCCTGAGGTTATACAGTACAGAAAGGATATCGAGGTGGCGGATGTCGGCCCTGACTGTCAGCAATCACACGATCCTGATCATGATGATACACGGCAATGGGCTGATAATTCTGCAAGACTTTTTGAGAAAAATCATCAGGAAATTCCGACCGGGCCAAATTATCCGGCGACGTATGTGGCAACAATTGATGTTGCCGATGGACAGACCGTCACCGGGCTTACACTGACTGAACATCTTCCGGACAATATTGTCTACACGGGGATTGCTTCTGTTGAGGTTGGTGGTGCGGCCGCCGGATACAGCGTATCCTTAAACGGAAATGACCTGATTGTGACTCTGGACAATGATGTTACCGGGACTGGCGGAACAGACGATGTTGTCATCAAATATAATTTTTATGTACCGGAACAGACCACGGGAGGTGCCGCTGTCATTGATCCCGTATCAGGGAACCTCACCCATATAACAAATAATGGTGTGGTTGGATATAACTGGGATCCTGCGGCAGGTGGCCAGGGAGACCCCAATGATACTGCAGTTGCAGGTGGTACAGTAAATCCGGAAGTGAATAGAGAGGGACATTTTTCTTCCAATCCTGATGTTGATGATATTTCCCATGCCCAGTCCATAGCACTTCAGAAAGATCACAGCCCATTCCAGGCTGTTTATGCACCGGGGGATACACTTAACTATACGCTGGATTTTCAGCTTTCCGATTATTTTTCCTTTGGTGATCATGACTCAACAGATACCAGTTATACTTTTCGGATTGACGATGTTGTTGCTGATGGCCTGGCAATGCATGAGGACGGCAGTGGTCATTTTACGGCTGCCATAGATATCTGGGAAAATGGCAACAGCTACTCCGAAGTTCTCACGGCAACCGGGAATGCCGGCGACAAGATGTGGTTTACAACCGGGACGACTGATGACCCCAGTGATATTGTAATTCATTATAATCTCCAGAAAATACTTGAAGGAATGGGGCTGGCAGGCGGGATTCTCAAGGGTGATCTTGTTGATGGCGTTCAGCATGGAGCAACCCATGGTCGTATAAGTTATCAGGCTGATATTGAACAGCAGTATGTCACCGAGGATGCTGATGATACAGATATTGATCAGGGAGATATTATCAACGGTGGCGCCACCATCACCGGTGAGTTGTATGACGATACAAATACTGCCTTTACAGGACAGAGTGAAGAAGATCAGTCCTGCGACAGCATCAGCATTACTACCGGGGCGGTGAGCAAGGATATTTACTCTGTTTTTCATGGTGGATCATACGATTACAGTCCTGGAGGCGGTACCCATATTTCGCCGGGAGACACCGTAACCTATCTCCTGCGTTATACCATGCCCCTGTCGAGTATTGAGGATTTTGAACTGACGGATTATCTGCCACTGCCAATTTTTGATGTTGATGCAACCGGATGGAGTTTTAACAATACCGTATACGATGGTGCAAACGGAGCTCCAGGTGTGGGTGAATGGGCGTATACTGATAATGACACTTTTCATACTCTTACCGGTGTTCCCGCTCCCACCGTATCTGTGAGCGGGGCGCAGAATTCCATAAGCTTTGACTGGGCTTCCTATCACAATCAGAGTGGTGCGGCAGACAATAGTTCCGTCATAGAAATAGTTTTTTCTGTTGCGGCCTCTGACAAGCCATTTACCAACGGGCTTTCTCTGACCAATCAGGTACAGGCAACAGAGCAGGGAACACCCCTTGAAAACCACACGACTGATGCAATAATCCAGGTGGTTCTTGATGAACCGGATCTGACTATTGCTAAAACTGCTGTTCCAGTGTCAGGGGTCGATGCCGGTGATCCGGTCACCTTTACGGTTCGGGTTGACAATACAGGGGCTTCCGCTGCCTTTGATACAATAATAAAAGATACCCTGCCCGCCGGTTTTGTTCAGAATTCAACATCGTTTACTGTGGAAAGGGATGGGACTGCGCTGGTGGCCGGAACTGATTTCAACTGGGTTGGAGGTGGCCTTGACGGCGATGTGGCAACGACTTCTGATAATTTCTTTGCCGATCCCGGCGCAGATGGAATCTATGGTACCGCCGATGACGGGAGCAATGGAGGGATAGAGCTTGTTGATGTCGGCGGTACAGGCGCACTTGGTGCCGGTCAGTCCCTGGTGATAACCTACACCCTCGTGGCCTCGGATACAGTTCAGCCTGGTCAGGTCATGACCAATACGGCAACGATCACCAATTTCGCAGGTGCGGAAGGAGCAGATGATCACACCAGTGAGGATCTTTCAGATACGGCGACGGTCACCACAACCAGTCCTTTAGTGACAAAGACAGTGACCGGTACCGGAGAAACGTCCACTCCAGGTTTAGTGAATGTTGTTGTCGGTGAAACTGTTGAGTACAGTGTGACAATAACCCTGCCGGAAGGTGAAACACATGATTTCCATCTGGAAGATTATCTGGACAGCGGTCTGGCACTGGTTTCCATAGACTCCATAACAAATCCTGGTGGTGATCTTTCCAGCAGCCATGGAAGTTGGGATTCCATCAGGACAGGTTATGCCACAGTGATGAACGACGGGCACAGGTTTTCCCTGAATTTTGGTGATATTACAAACAGTAATCGTGACAATGGCTCAGACGAACAAATTGTTGTCTCTTATACTGCTGTTGTTCTGAATGTTTCTGGAAATCAACAGAATACACATTTGGATAATCAGGCCAGAGTGAGCTGGGATAATCCTGATAATCCCGGAACGACAGCCCGAACAACTCTTGTTGATTCACCTGATGTCATCGTTCAGGAGCCGGATCTGCAGATTGTAAAAGAGGTATGGGATCCAGTATCGGGCAGCTGGGTTGATGCTGATGATGTGGCCGGGTCAGTACACTACGACCAGGGTGACACCATAGATTATCGTTTTACGGTGGAACACAGCGGATCCAGCACTGAAGATGCCTTTGATGCTGTTTTTTCAGATACTCTTCCTGCTGATATTGACTGGTCAAACGCAAGTGTCACCGTCACCTCGGACAGTGCCGGCTTAAATGGCGGAACCGTATCATTGACCGGAAATACTCTTTCTGCGGCCTGGGATGATATTCTCACAGGAGAGACAACGGTTTTTACCGTAACCGGTGGTCAACTGCAGACGGCTTCAGCCGGGCAGGTTATTACAAATACTGGAGATTTGACCTGGGAGAGTGTTGATTCTGACCGTCTTCCCGGTAATCCGATTTCGCCCTACAATGACAATTCTTTTGAGCGGACAGGCGACCCGAATGATCCCGGTGGTTCCGCCAATGATTATACTGATTCGGATGTTGCGGTAATCAATGTTACCGGATCGATAGACAAGATCGACCCCTCTCCCTCTTCCTATACGATTGGCGACACTGTTTCCTATACAATTAATGTAACGGTTCCCGATGGTACAACAGGGAATCTTATTGTCAAAGATACACTTCCGGGTGGCTTGACGTATGTTGCCGGTTCAGGGCAGGTTACGGATGCCACTTTTGACGGCACGCTTGATACAACACCTGTCATTACACAGTCAGGCAATGATCTTCTTTTTGCTTTCGGCGATGTTGCTGCAACGGATACGGGAGCAAATGACAATACCTTTACAATTACTTTTGATGCCCTGGTAACGAATATTGCCGCAAACAGCTCGGGCAGTTCGCTGACCAATCATGTTTCCATGAGTTTCACGGATCCGGCTGATCCGTCAGGGTCACCATTGACTGTTGATGATCCTACCGATCCCACGGTGAATGTGACCGAGCCACAGATAACAACCAGCAAACGGGTTGAAGATGTTGACGGTGGAGTCGGTGATACACAAGCTGATAATCTCCAGGATGTCATGCGATATACTGTGCGATTCACTAACACCGGAAATTCTACGGCCTATGAGGTAAGTGCTCTTGATACCCTGCCGCCGGGGCTTGGGAATTTTCAGCTTGAGAGTGCAATATATCATAATACAACTGCTGGAACTGATACGGATATTTCGCCTTTGACCAGTGCTGTGGACAACGGGAATGACACCATCAGTTTTACCAGTACGGATTCTGACTCGTGGGATGTTGCCGTGGGCGATTATATTGAGTTGAAGTACACGGTAGAGGTGCTCGGTGCCTGGTTTGTCAGTGGAAATCATACAAACAGTATTGATGCCGACTGGTCCGGCAGGGATGGCAGCGATCCCGATGAAAGAATATATGATGATACTGCAGCTCGTAATCCGGGGTTGTCCCAGGACGGTACACAGGATACGGCAACGGCAACGTTTACCGTCCCCCGGGGAGACGCCAACCTTGGGGATCGTGTCTGGTTTGACGCCGATGCTGACGGGTTGCAGGATGGTGGAGAGACCGGTATCGGCGGGGTTCGTGTGAGCACTTCTGTAAATGTCGGTGGAGTTCTTTACAGTGCAACGGCAATAACGGATGTGAACGGAGAGTATAATTTTACTCATCTGCAGGGTGCGCCATATACGGTCAGTGTAGATCCTGCTACCCTTCCCGGGGGAATGGTTCAGACATTTGACTACGGTTGGAATGATCCTGGTGGAGATGGTCTGAACAGTACAGCACAGTACACTCTTGCAAATAATGAAACTTTTACCGGAGTTGATTTCGGTTATACCGGAATCGGGTCCATTGGCGATTATGTCTGGTACGATACCAATCAGGACGGTGTGCAAAATGAGAGCGGAATGGGGATCAACGGTGTGTCTGTTACCCTGCGGGGCGACCTGGATGGAGATGGTATTTACGAATACAGTGCCACAACAACAACCGCGGACGACGGGGCAGGTCATCCGGGACATTATATCTTCGAACATCTGCCGTTTGTCAATTATACGGTTACAGTCAACAGTCTGCCCAATAATCTGACCCATGAAACCTATGATCTGGATGGAACGACCACGCCGGATACAACGGTTGTTTCAGAGGCGGCGATTGGTGCAGTCACCGATTTTACTGATGGTGATTTCGGCTATGTGGGTACCGGTTCCATCGGTAACAGACTGTGGGAAGATACCAATGCGGATGGTGTTCAGGATGGCGGAGAGACAGGGCTTGGCGGTGTTACAGTCACCCTTTCCGGTGTTGATCTCAATAATGATGGAATTCCTGATACTCTGACAACAGTAACCGCCGCAGACGGGAGTTATTCCTTTGCCGGTCTTCCCCCTGGAAATTATACGGTCACGGTTGATTCAACGACCCTGTCTTCGGACTATATCCAGAGTGGAGATCCCGATGGGGTGAAGGATCACAGTTCCAGCCATGTTCTGGCTCTGAATGAGAATTATGGTGATATGGATTTTGGTTACACGAAAACAGGATCCATTGGTGATACGGTCTGGTTTGACGCGGATGGAAACGGTGTTCAGAATGGTCGTGAGCCGGGCTTTTCAGGAGTCAAGGTAACCCTGGTGGGAGATATCGATCTTGATGGAAATCCGGATACCCTGACAACATACACGGACGCAGACGGGCACTATCTGTTTAACACTCTCCCTGTGGGCAACTATTCGATCACAGTGGATACAACTACTCTACCCGGCGGTATCAGGCAGACTTTTGATAATGACGGTCTGGCAACTGCTGATACAACTGCAGTCACTCTTGGCTATGACGAAGATAATCGGATAACTGATTTTGGGTATACAGGAACGGGGTCGATAGGAGACCAGCTCTGGATTGATCAGAATCGAAACGGCAGAATGGATTCCGGGGAGGCATCTCTTCCGGGAGTGGAATTGTGTATCGGTATAGACCTAAATGGTGATGGAAGACCTGATTATAGAGAGAATACGGTAACTGACGGGGCAGGCAGGTATATTTTTGATAATCTTCCCGCAGGGACACATACAGTCTGTGTCAATTCATCGACTCTGCCTGGGGGGAGCGAGCAGGTATTTGATCCGGATGGTCGTTTTGACAACAGCACAATTGTCAATCTTGGTGCGGGAGAACACAACAGAACGACTGATTTCGGTTATTATCAACCTGGCGGTTTAAACGGACCGCCGTCAAGTCCGGGTGGAATTGCCACTGGACTTCTTTCGGACCCGCTCCTGTTTTTTCAGGCCTCGGGGAACCAGTACGATTCTGAATTATTTTTTCCAGCCCGGCCAGAGCCTCTTGTCTGGCCGACACCTGTCCTTCCGGTTTCTCCGGTTTACAGCGGATATGCCGAGCCCGGAACCACCCTGTCGCTTGTGCTCTATGATTCAACCGGTAACCCGGTTGGATATCAGACGGTTATGGCGGACACTGCCGGCAACTGGCTGGCGGGTTTTCCGGGAACAGTGCTTTTTGATATGCCCCATCATATGGAAATTATCCAGACCAGGTCAACATATAATGCTAGCAGTGAGGGATTTTTTAATATGCGAACTTATTTCAGCCCCAATTTTACCAGTATGGTGTTTTCAAGTGTGCGGCTTGATGTGGAGGCGGTGTTTGCATACATGCCTGGAAATGTACTGGAGTCCATGCACCGGAGTAATCTGTCCATAACTGATGTTACCTGGAACAGTTCCGCGGAATATGAACTTCTTTCACCTTCGACGCTGCCGGCAGGCAACAGTCATTGATGAGACAGCTGTTCAACGATGGGGTGGTCACGGTTCAGATATGATAAAAATATCGAGTTATTAACATTATGAGTAGTTAGTGGCTGTCCAGAAATGAGGATTTCTGTTCGAGATCAAGGCACACGGGAAATTTTACCGCAGGTATATAATTGATATCGGAGTCTACGCTTACCTCCGAGGATAAAATTTTTCGGGCAACGATGATATCGGGCAAAAAGGCCAACTATGGACAGGCACTTTATGAAAGGGTAAAAAATGAGAACAGTAAAGATTATCTGGGGAGTGGCTTTTATTCTGTTGATCTGCTCTGCAACCCTCAATGCCACAGAAAAACTACAGTCTGATTACGGATTTGTCGTTAACACGTCTGAGCAGGGGATAGCGAATTACGAGACATTCAGAACAAAGTTGTTTCAGAGATATTCAACTCTTGTCGATCAGATGCAGCAGATGGAAGAGAATTATTCCAGTATTTTCTCCCGCAAATCCGCAACCGGTCTGGTTATTGACCCTGGAGTTATTCCAAAAGAATACAGTTCATGGTGGAGATCAAAGGTGAATGGACCGATTAATAAAGCTGTTCCCGACATCTCCATGGATATCACCTCTCTTTTTGCCAGGGCCTTGAAATATTCATCGCAGATCAAGGTATTCAGTGATCTGCCCCTGATCCGAAAAACGGCCATCCAGGAAGCTGAAGGTCCATATGATTTCAGGATTTTTGCTGAGACAAGCCTGCGAGATATCAATGAACCGGTGGGAGATGATCTGAAAACCGGCGGGGAATTGCGTTACAAAGAGAGTTCGAAGAACCTGGAATATGGTGTAAGAAAAAAATTCCTGCTTGGAACCGAGGTTGAACTCAAGCAGAATATCGGTGATATGGATACTAACTCCACCTACTTTCAACCGAAGGACCAGGCGAGAACGGGGACTTATCTGACCATTACCCAACCGCTCCTCAAACGCTTTGGTCTCTCCTATAACCGGTCCTTCATAGACCTTGCAACCCTGGATAGTTCAATTGCCGGAGAGGAGCTGAGGCGTAATGTGGAGAGTCATCTTCTGGAGGTGTCCCGTGCCTACTGGAGCCTTTATCTGGAACGGTCGCTTCTTGTCCAGAAAGAACGACTGGCCGGAAAAAGTCAGGAAATCTATGAACAGATGAAGAGCCGGACGGCTGTGGACGTCCCGCCAAGCCTTCTGGCAAGGGCAAGATCCCAGGTCAATGCCCATGAACTGGGAGCCATGCAGGCGGAATATGCCATGTTGAACGCCCAGTCCAGGATACGGGCCCTGGTCAATGATCCCGGTCTTCTCAATGTAAACGGTCTTGAGATTGTCACCAGTCAGTTGCCGGCCCATGATCTGTTCAAGATCGATTTTCACAATGCCCTGGAGGCTGCACTTTCCTCCCGTCCCGAAGTTTCCCAGGCAATCAGGCATATTCAGTCAGCCTATCTTCGCCTGAACCAGTCTGAAAACGAGTTGTGGCCGGACCTTGACCTGTTTTTCCAGGTGTACACCAAGGGTATTGAGGGTGATTATCACTACGGGGATGCCTATTCAAATCAGTTTGATGAGGGTGAACCAAGCTATATTGCCGGACTACGACTGCAATATCCCCTCGGAAATAATAGTGCAGCCGCCAGAAACACGAGGAAGAAACTGGAAATCAGGCAATTGCTCCATCAGTTGGACACGACGGTCCAGAATATACTGCTCGAGGTCCAGGTTTCCCACAGGGAGCTGGAAAAGAACTATCGTTCCATGGTACAGTCCTACCAGATGATGCTCGCCGATGACGAGGAGGTGAGAGCTCTGTATGCGCGGGTTGATTATCTTCTGGCAAATAACGACCCGTACGGTGATGTGCTTTATCGTCTGATGGACGCATCCGAGCGGTTGACGAGATCAGAAGAGCTGTTCACAAAGAGTGAGCTGACCTACAACTATTCTCTCTATAATCTCTACAGGGCAATGGGTGTTCTGGTAAAAAAGAATGATATACGCATTGAAGAGAAAGATGCTGACAGTGATGGGTTACCGCTTGTTCTCGTTAAAAAGCATTGATTCTATCTCCAGGTGGAGAGACAGTACCTGCTTCATTTTCCTGCTTGTCCTTTTTTCGTTTCCGGCGATGGTCGGGACGGCGGCCGGCCAGGAAAGCATTGATGCTTTCCTGGAGCCCGACAGGGTGGTCAATATTGCTTCTCCTTTTCGGGATCGGATCAGTATTATCCATGTCAGGGAAGGGGACAGGGTGAAAAAGGGAGAGCTGCTTGTTGAGCTGGACTCCCGTGTGCTCAAGACAAAGCTTGCCCTGGCAGAAGAAGTGGCATCTTTTCATGGTTTGATAGACTCCGTCAGGGCCAGAGTCTCCATGCAGAAGAACAGGTTCATTATGCTGCAGAGGCTGGCGGAAACCGGCAATGCGCGGCCCCAGGAAATGATCAAGGCAAAAACCGACCTGAGTATGGCTGAGGCGAGGTTAAGGAGTGCCCGGGAAGAAAGACGGATGAAGAAGCTGGAAGTGCAGATAATCCGGGCCATGATAGAGGAAAAGAAGCTGCGCAGCCCGGTGGATGGAGTTGTGGTCAAGGTCTATAAACAGGAGGCGGAGCTGGCCGGTGGCGGGGAGCGACCGAACCTGGTGAGCATTGCCCGCCTTCATCCGCTGAAAGCCCGGTTTCATCTTGTTCCAAGGCAGGCCCGGCAGTTGAAGAGAGGAGCGGCAGTCATTGTTATGGCTGACTCAATGCGGATAGAAGGAGAAGTTGACTCGGTTTCCCCCATTGTAAATCCACAGAGTGGCACTATGGAGGTGTGTGTGACTGTTCCAAACAGAGATAACAGGTTGTTCAGCGGGACACTTGCCACCTTACGTTTGATCAAAGGAAAAAAATGAAAAAACAGCCAGGTAATACAGAAAAAAACAGTGAACAGGTAACGGTGAGGTATAATGAGACATCATCTCTTTTTGCCTCCCAGTTTATTCTCAACAGCAGTCCCGATGATATTACAATCAGTTTTTCTTCCGGTCCCCTGGCAGACCCGTCCGGAAATGGTACAATCCTTCCGGTCCACAGCCGTATCGCCATGACCCGGGATGGAGCAAGGCGGCTGTATGAAATACTTGGTTCTGTTCTGGTCGAAAAGCAAACCGTTCCTGCAAATTAATCCGGATTTTCCCCATTGAGTGAGCATTCTTCATACGGCCATGGAGACCGGAGACCTGATCTATCCCCTGATATATACAACTTGTCCGGCCAGTTTCTTCAACTGTCCTCGACCGCGACCGATGATCGGGAGATGGTCTTTCAGTTTCTGCAACTTTCCATCGGCCTGATAAACGGGGCCGGAGGGATGTACCAGTCGGCTGTCTCGAAAAACCCTGTTGAGCCGGTTGAACTGTTCTCTCGACAGGCCCTTTCCTGGTCGTCTGAACTTGGCGGAATTCTGCTGGAGAACGGGAGTGAGGCTCTGGAAAGCAGCAGGATTGTGTGGCGTACTCTTGAAGACCATTCCGCTGTTTATCTCCTTTCCTGCCCTGTTGGCAGTAAGGGCAGATACAGTGGGTGTCTTTCTTTTGTCATCCTTCCTGGAAAGCAGGCGATAGAATCATTTCTTGCGGTTGTTCAGTTGCTGGCCGTTATTCTCAGTTCCTTTCTTGAAAAACGGGACTCGGTTGCCGGGATAGACGGCGGGAAACTCCTGCAGTTGACGACTGCAGTGACCGGTATTATCAGCCATACTGACCGTAAAGAGGCCTATTTATATTTCAATGAACAGCTGCGCAGCTGGGCCGGGTGCGATATGGTGGCTGTCGGTTCTCTGAATAAATCCGGACAGGCGGTACTCAGGTCTTTTTCCGATGTAACATCTGTGGATTTACGCACAGAGCGCTCACGTATACTGGGAAAGGGGTTGAACGAATGTGTAATTCATCGATATGTGGATACTGACTCGGGCTCTGTCACCCCTGTTTTTCAGGAAATGTTACATGCTTTTTCTCAAAAACAGGCTGTTGGTCTTGCTCCTGTCGACAGAAAAGGAATACAGAGCGGGGTGATCATCTTTTTCTGGGACAGAACAAAAAAGGATGTGCACCTTGCGGCCACATTGAAAGCAGCCGGAGAGATTCTGGCATCAGCTCTTTTTTTGCTGGACAACAGGAAAGGACTCAGTGGAAGAAAGATGAGGCCGGATCGGGTCGGGCACCGGCTCAGCAGGATGAAGGCAGTTGCAGTCGCTATTGCGGCAGTGGTTCTTTTCGGACTGTTCAGCGTATTCCCGGTTTCTTTTCAGGTTCATGCGGATTGTTCTGTGCGCCCGGTTTTCCGGCGATTTGTTGTCGCAGGCTTTGACACCATTTTGAAAAAGGCTCTGGTGCAGCCGGGAGACCTGGTACGCCAGGGTGAGGTATTGGCAAAACTGGATGGCAGGGAAACAGCACTTCTGAAGAGTTCACTTGAAGCGGAGCGGCAGAAGGCGCTGAAAACAAGGGATCATCACCTGGCAATTGGAGATGCCGCCGGAACACAGATTGCCCGTCTGGAAGTACTTCGCCTGGAAAAGCAGATTGATCTGTTAAGGGAGAAGGAGCACCATCTTGTCCTGACGAGCCCCATTGACGGCATTGTTCTTGCCGGAGATATGATGAGAATCCAGGGTAGTCCGGTGAACAAGGGACAGGTTCTGTTTGAGGTCGCTCCTTTGAATAAAATGATTGTGGAACTGGGCGTGG
>NZ_JBPLBA010000047.1:0-5806 GCF_054039375.1 Desulfomarina sp.
CATCATTCTCCCGGCTAAACAACCAAGCTGTTCCTTCAGCAAGATTTCCACCAGTGTTTTGGATACCCGATCAACCACCACCTTTAACCGTGGTGTACCGTGCAGAATAACCGGATCAACCCGGCGAACATGAAAAGCCCGTTTCTCACCAATGGAAAATTCATCAGAGTTCCGCTCATGAATGCCAACACGATTGAGCGGACACACGGCAGTCACCGTTTCCCCTGGAATAACCTCCATCTCAACATGATAGTTTTTTTCCGGATCAATGGCAGTGATCTCTCCCCAGCGCAGTTCTCTTTCATAATATTTGTACTGCCGGGTCTGCTTGAGCACAGAGGCTTTCAGTAGGTTCTGTTCCAGATGCTTCTTGATAGTATTCCACCCCCGGATCCTGGTTACATCAATGCTCTTTTGCAGAAGCACCCCATCAACCCTGTTATAGGCCACCGCCTCCAATTGATTATTCGACTGAAGCACAACCATGACCTCAAAGCCGTACCGCTGGGAAAAAATCTCGGAAAAAACTTTCTCTACCTCTGTTATAACTTCATTCCTGGTCAAACCGTATTTCCCGGCAAAAAGAGATATGATTTCCTGCATAGCCTTCATCATTTCCTTCCATTGAGTCAGTGGAAATAGGATTATCCTATATTCTTTTTTCAGGCGGGATGACGTAAAGGCCCTATTCAGATAAGAACTGCTATCATTTATCTTGCCTGAACATCCTCTCCGCCAAGGGGTATAACTCGTATTATGTTCAGGGATTTCTCGTAAAATACGACAGGAAGAGAATCTTAACGGTGGAGGAAAGGGGAAAAAGCAATTCGACGAACGATTTGCCAAAATGTATATCAAATCGTCAAATGAACATGGAACCGCATCATTAAACATTGAAATTTAGGATTGACATTCCCGATTTTCAATGTTTAATGGTGCGGTATGATCTCACGTAAAAGATATATAGATGAACTTAATATCGCCATTCACCGTGCGCCGGTCGCATCCCTACTCGGCCCACGACAATGCGGAAAGACAACGCTGGCCAGACTGTTCGGAGAAAAACACCAGGCAACCTATTTTGATCTTGAATCGATCCCGGATCAGCGGAGACTGCAAAACCCCGAGCTTATGCTGGGTTCCCTCAACGGCCTGGTCATTCTGGATGAAATCCAATTAATGCCTGAGCTGTTCAGTGTGCTCAGAGTGCTGGTTGACAAACCGGACAATAAGACAAAATTTTTAATCCTTGGAAGTGCATCTCCCCATATCCTTAAAAATGTGTCTGAAACCCTGGCTGGTCGAACTGAATTTATAGAACTCTCCGGCTTCAATCTCCAGGAGACAGGCACTGGAACAAAAACTCTTGAAAAACTCTGGTTGCGGGGAGGTTTTCCTCTGTCGTTTCTTGCCGGATCAAACCAGGATAGCCTTGCCTGGAGGGAAAATTTTATACGAACATTTCTGGAACGGGACATCCCGCAATTAGGAATCAAAATTCCGGCTCAGGCCATGCGACGTTTCTGGACAATGCTGGCCCACAACCATGGACAAACCTTCAACGCCTCCGAACTTGGCAGGTCTCTGGGGCTGTCCGGTAAGACAATCAGATCTTATCTTGATATCCTGACCGGCACCTTTATGGTTCGACAACTGCAGCCATGGCACGAAAATATCAGTAAAAGGCAGGTCAAGGCTCCTAAAATCTATTTTCGTGACCCAGGGATTCTCCACAGCCTGCTTGACATTCCGGATCGTCATTATCTCATGGGCCACCCCCGCCTCGGTGCCTCCTGGGAAGGCTTTGCCCTTGAGCAGATTCTTCAGATCATCGGCCCGGTCGAGCCGTATTTCTGGTCTACTTACAGCGGTGCGGAAGTAGATCTGTTATTTTCAAAAGAGGGTAAAAGATATGGTATTGAATTTAAATTCAATGAGGCACCAAAAACAAGCAAGTCCATGCACATAGCCATAAATGACCTTGGACTATCTCATCTTTATGTTATCTATCCAGGAAAAGATTCCTATCCTGTTGCTGATAACATTTCGGTGGTTTCCCTGGATGAGGTTGGAAGCTGGAACAATTTTATTGAAAAAGCATCATGAAAACAGGAAGAGATACCCCTGCGGTAAGATTAGGATAAATTATAAGTCAAATCATACATTGAGGCCCTGGAATGGATGTTTATCATCAAACGCATTCATCCCTATGTAAAAAAAAGAGCAAAACGACAAACCATCGGCATGGCCAAAATGCATATGGTTGACACAGGCCTGGCCTGCCATCTCCTTGGATTAAAGAAAAAAGAACAGCTTCTTGGTTCGATGTATTACGGTGGACTGCTGGAAAACTTTGTGGTCATGGAGTGTTTCAAACACCTTGCATGGTCGGAAGAAACCATGAATATCTACCATTTCCGTGACAAAAGAAAAAATGAAGTGGATATAGTGCTGGAACAGGAGGATAATCGTTTGATTGGTATTGAAGTAAAGGCTTCCAGCGCGATACGCAGCAGTGATTTTAAGGGACTCAAAAAATTTGCCGAGCTGACTGGAGACCAGTTCAAGTGTGATCTTGTTTTTTATACCGGCTCAAGATTATTGCCGTTTGGTGATGGCAACAAACCCTACTATACTGTTCCAGTGGCATTACTATGGGATTGATTAAAAACCTTAATCTGTTTCCGGGGAAAAGCTTTTAGCAGAGCTGGTATTCATTTTAACTGCAGATAGACATACTGTCCCCGGAACTCCGACCAGGGCTTCGACCTGCGACAGGCGGTCATCATGGCCGGGGCCACCCGGCTGCGACCGGTGATCCTTACCGCTGTCACCACCATCCTGGGATTGATCCTCATGGTTACCGGCGTTTCCTTTGACTTTCATTCCCTGACCGTCTCCTGGGTCAGTGAATCGAGCCAGTGGTGGCACTCCATGGCCGTGGTGGTTATTTTCGGTCTGGTTACAGCAACATTTTTCACCCTGCTGGAGGTCCCGACGCTCTACAGTCTCCAGGCCGGGATTGGGGCAAGATTACAGAAAAGAAAGCGGTCTTTTTTTCAGCCATACCCTGATTCAAAACAATCATCCAAATCGGCCGGTAATATAATCCTCGGTTAATCTGTGGCGTGGATTTGTGAAGACCCGGTCAGTATTTCCAACCTCAATTAAATCCCCAAGATGAAAATAGGCTGTTCTCTGGGAAACCCGGGCAGCCTGCTGCATGTTATGGGTGACTATGACGATAGTATACTGTTCCTGCAACTCTGCAATCAAATTTTCCACTGTGGCAGTGGCAATGGGGTCAAGTGCCGAACAGGGTTCATCCATAAGAATGACTTCAGGTCGAACAGCAATGGCTCTGGCAATACAAAGTCGTTGCTGCTGCCCACCGGAAAGACCTGTTCCCGGTTGATCCAGGCGATCACTTACTTCTTTCCATAATCCCGCTTTCTTCAGAGAGCTTTCCACCACCTCGTCAAGTTCTGCCCGTGAAGCAGCCAGACCATGAATCTTCGGCCCATAGGCAACATTGTCATAGATGGATTTAGGAAACGGGTTGGGTTTCTGAAAAACCATGCCGACCTGGGCCCGCAAGGGAACCACATCTACTGATTTATCATAGATGTTGAGATCATCAAGTAGGATCTCTCCCGCTACCCGGCAACTCTCAATTGTATCATTCATGCGATTCAAACAACGCAGAAAAGTTGATTTCCCGCAGCCGGAAGGTCCTATCATGGCCAGTACTTCATTGCGGCCCACATCAATAGAGACATCCCTGATGGCCTGTTTGTCGCCATAGTAGACATTTACGTCTCTGCATGTCATCCGGGCATCATCAACGAATTGATTACCAACGGTTTTTCTGTTTTCCAACTCGATTATCTCTTCCTGCCTCACCTGTTCCCAAATCTTGGTTTCTCTTGTCAAAAAAGGGAGGTCACCGGGGGTGAGCACAACACTTGTTGATTCCATATTTAAATCCTTCAGAGTCGGCGCAGTGCTGCACCGACTCTCATTAAAACAATCTTTATTATTTCCCGAAAACTAATGGTTTCATTGCCTTGATGTCATCAGAAAACTGTTTTCGTTCCTCCTCAGGCATAGGGATTAGACCTTTATCTGTAAGATATCCTTCTTCACCCCAGGCTTTATTACTGGTAAACTCACTTAAAAATTCTACCATTCCCGGCACTACGCCAACATGAGCTTTCTTCACGTAAAAATACAGTGGTCTGGAAACAGGATACTTACCTGCTGCAATATTTTCAAATGTTGGAGCCTCGCTACCAACAATTGATCCCTGAATTTTATCAGCGTTTTGATCCAAGAAACTAAAGCCAAAAATCCCAACAGCCTTTGGATTAGCCTGAAGTTTTTGCACAATCAGGTTGTCATTTTCACCAGCTTCTATGTAGGCCCCATCTTCCCGAATAGTATGACAAACAGCCTTAAATTGTTGTTTGTCTGTTTTCTTCAACTCCTTAATCCAACTAATTTTCTTGCAGCCACCTTCCATGGCAAGTTCAACAAAGGCATCACGGGTGCCGGATGTCGGAGGAGGTCCTAAGACCTCGATTTTGGTGTCAGGCAGGGCTGAGTTCACTTCTTTCCAGGTTTTATATGGATTGGCAACCAGTCTTTTGCCGCTCTTTGGATCTGGAACATCTTTTGCCAAAGCAAGATAGATATCTTTTTTACTCAGTTGCAACTGTCCGGCTTTTTTAGAATTCGCCAGAACAATACCGTCATAGCCGATTTTCACTTCAATAATCTCTTTTACGCCGTTTTTCTGACATTTTTCATACTCAGATGATTTAATTCGTCGTGAAGCATTGGTGATATCAGGAGTTTCTATCCCGGAACCGGCACAAAAGAGTTTCATCCCGCCACCGGAACCTGTGGATTCTATTTTTGGTGTTTTGAATTTCGTTGTTTTCCCAAACTGCTCTGCCACAGTCGTCGCAAAGGGATATACCGTTGAGGAACCCACAATTGAGATATAATCCCTGCCTGAAGCTGCATACGCACTTGTAACAGCCGATGCCGCCCAAAGTGATGTTGCCGCACATATTAATCCTTTTTTCCACATTTTAATTCTCCTTGTTCAATAATTTGAGTTTTCCTGTTAGGTTGGTTCGCCTTACCGGCGAATCTTACAATGGACAAGGTAGCGATTGATAATTAGAGTATTGTTAGGCGTTCATTAAAAAACTGTTATCCCCTGCCTCTGTTTACCAGCGACGCTCAAACTTTTTACGCAGAAGAACGGCAAATGCATTCATTGATACAAGAAAAGCGAGAAGAACCATGATGGCGGCGGAAGTTCGCTCCACAAAGGCACGTTCCGGAGAATCCGCCCAGAGATAAATTTGCACCGGCAGAACCGTTGCCGGATCAGTCACAGAACCTGGAGTATCAACAATAAAAGCGACCATGCCAATCATGAGCAAGGGAGCGGTTTCACCCAGGGCCTGGGCCATTCCGATGATCGTTCCAGTCATCATTCCGGGCATGGCAAGGGGGAGGATATGTTGGGTTATTGCCTGCATTTTGGAGGCGCCGACACCCAGCGCCGCCTCGCGAATGGATGGCGGCACAGACTTTAAAGATACCCGGGAGGCTATAATAATAGTGGGCAGGGTCATCAAAGTTAACACCAGTCCACCGACCAGGGGCGCAGATCGTGGCAGACCAAAAACATTAAGAAAAACTGCAAGCCCAAGTAAACCAAAAACAATGGAAGGCACGGCTGCCAGATTATTGATATTTACCTCAACAAGATCCGTCCATCTGTTTCGAG
>NZ_JBPLBA010000048.1:0-6725 GCF_054039375.1 Desulfomarina sp.
ACAGGCTGCAGGCAAAACTTCTTCAGAAAGAAAAACTCGAGTCAGTTGGTCGTCTGGCGGCCGGTATTGCCCATGAGATCAATACACCCGTTCAGTTTGTTGCAACAAATATTGAATTTCTTGGAGAAGCCCATGGGGATGTGTGCAGTCTTATGGAAGATATTGAGAATATCGCAACGCACTGCGGAACGGACGCGGAAGAGAAATTCAAGGCGGCTCTGGAAAATGCGGACTGGGAGTTCCTGCAGGAGGAGATACCGGCTGCCATTGTTCAGTCCCGTGAAGGGATTGACAGGGTCTCTTCGATAGTTCTGGCAATGAAGGAATTTTCTCATCCTGGGACACGTGAGCGGGCCCTGGCCGATCTGAATAAATTGATTGAAACTTCATTGACCGTGACAAGAAATGAATGGAAATACCATGCTGAAATAAGAAAAAATTTTGCTGAAGACCTTAAGATGGTCCCCCTTATTGTCGATGAGATGGGGCAGGTGATTTTGAATCTGATTGTCAATGCCGCCAATGCCATTGAAGAGCGCAACAGTAATACGGAGAATGGAGAAAAGGGTATTATTGAAATCACTACAAGAAATGTTGAATCCGGAATTGAGTTCGTTATACAGGATAATGGTATCGGTATTCCTGAAGATATCATCAAGCGAGTATTTGATCCGTTTTTTACCACCAAGGAAGTGGGAAAAGGGAGTGGGCAGGGGTTGGCTATCTGTCATGATGTTGTTTCCAAAAAACACAATGGTTCCATAGAGGTCAACTCCAGTCCGGAGGAAGGAACCGTCTTTACCGTTTACCTGCCTGACGAGTAGCATGCACTTTTTTTAAAACGAATTCTTACTGGACATTAAAAGAGAAAATACGATAAGCTTTTAATTGATTGAAGATGGAAAGGGATACGTTCGATTTCTTCGATACGGTATCTTGAATGTCGGAATGGCTGGACCATAGGTCAACTATAATAAGCAATGAAAATCCCGACTGCGGCGGTACGACCATCAGTCGCTGATTTTCAGCTAAACAAAGGATAAACTCATGACTGTCAAGAAGAAAATGGTGTTGCTTTCACTGATACTGGTTGTATTGCTCCTTATCACAGGGATGCTTCAGTTCCGTTCAATTTCCAGGATATCAGCCAACTGGGAACAGTATCAGCAGACGGCATTAAAACGACAGATACAGCTCACCGAGATAAAAAGCCAGTTCGGCTACGGCGGGTTTATCCATAATTTCAAAAACCATGTATTGCGTGGTGCCGATAAATACGCGGACAGGTTTAAAAAGAACAAGGAAAAGATGGATAAAGCTTTTGCCGAGTACAGGGGTATGGATCTTTCTCCTGAAGAGCGAAAGGCCCTTAAGGCAGTTAAAGCGGTGGCTGATCAATACGCAAAGGCGGTTGATGTTTCCATTGCCATGCACCGGCAGGGGAAGACCACTACCGAAATTGACAAAGCGGTGAAGATAGATGATTCTCCTGCATTCAAGGGATTCGAGGTTCTTGATGAACGTGTTCGTGCCCTTGAAAAATCAGCGGGAGAGCAGTTGAATAAAAAGATTGGAGCGATTTATGTCCTGATGCTGGTTTCGGCGGCAGCCCTGGCGATTTTCTTTATCCTCTTTTTTCTGGTATTGACCGGAGTGGGCAAACGGTTTGCCAGGTTACATCGTGCCACAGTTGAGATCGGCAAAGGAAATTTATCTGTCCCCATCGATATCGAGGGCAGTGATGAAATTGCTTCAATCGGCAAGGCGCTTGCCGAAATGTCGGCAAAACTCAGGGATGTGATTCAGAGAATTCATGAGCAGGCCAATGTTCTCAGTGATTCATCACAGTCCCTGTCAGGGATTTCCGCAGATCTTTCCGAAGGAACCAGGGAGGCGGCCGAACAGGCGGACAGCGTAGCTGCAGCAACAGAAGAAATGAGCGGAAATATGAACTCGGTGGCTGCAGCCAGTGAACAGGCTTCTGCCAATGTCGGTCTGGTTGCCGATGCCATAGATGAAATCCTGACTTCGGTGGAACAGGAGGCAAAACAGACGGATAAGGCAAAAGAGGTTACCCGGCATGCTGTGAGCCTTGCCGCGAGTTCATCTGACAAGGTTGACGCCCTTGGAACCGCTGCTACCGAAATATCCAAAGTGACGGAGGTGATCACAGAGATATCCGAGCAGACGAATCTGCTGGCTCTTAACGCTACCATTGAGGCGGCGAGAGCCGGTGAGGCCGGCAAAGGATTTGCCGTTGTTGCCAATGAAATCAAGGAGTTGGCCAAGCAGACTGCCGAAGCCACAGGAGAAATAAAGAATAAAATTGCTTCAATCCAGAATTCAACCAATGAGACTGTTGAGGAGATCAGGCAGATCAGCAATGTTATTGGAGAAGTGGATGTCATTGTCAGTGAAATAGCCATGGCGGTGGAAGAACAGAGCGCCACTTCCGGTGAAATCTCACAGAATGTCTCCCAGGCGGCGGAAGGGATTATGGAGGTGAATGAAAAAGTTTCCCAGAGTTCTACCGTTTCTTCTGAAATTGCTCAGAATATTTCAGAAACCAGTGAAGTCGTTTCCAGGCTTTCTGGAAGTGGAGAAGAGATCAGGAATATGGCTGGACACCTTTCAGAGCAGGTATCGGCCCTGAAAGAACTGACCCGGAAGTTCAGGGGGGGGAGTCAGGAGCGGTAAACTGTTCTTCATACCCGTGCAACCAATTGCTCACAGGCTGCATCATCAGATGTCACGGATCCAGGAAGATTTCAGGGTGGAGGAGTGTTGCAACCAGTTTCAATGTTCTGACAAAAGTCATTGGAGAAGGACTGCAGATGAGGTCGGGATCGATAATATGAATTCGTTTTTTCTCTGTTGCCTGGAGGACGGGAATATGAAGCCATCTGGTCATTTCCTCTCCGGCAAGCCCGCTTTCCGATCCCATGATAGCCACGATAATAACCTCCGGGTCAGCGCTGATGACCCGTTCGTAGCTGGTGGCCCCTGAATTGTCTGTCAGAATATTTTTCCCGCCTGCCAGTCGGATGAAATCACTGGTGAATGATTTTTTGACTGAACCGAAGAGCGGGGTGGTGCCAACCTGGAGAAACACCGTGGTTTTTTTTAATGGTGCAACCTGTCGTTCTATTCTCCGGACCTCTGATTCCGCCAGAGCGATAATGTGTTTTGCCTGCTCCGAAAAACCCAGGATTTTTCCGAGTTCAAGAAATTGACGACAGATTTCTGAAAAAGATGTCGGTTGTTGAAAATGAACAACCCTGATATGAAGTCTGCGCAGTTTTTCTATCTGTTGTGGTGGTGTCAGCGCCGTTGCCAGAATGATATCCGGGTGCAGGCTGAGGATTTTTTCAATAGAAATCTGCATTACCGAGCCGATTTTAGGCAGTTGTTTTGCTGCCTCCGGGCGTATGCAGTACTCAGTATTGCCGACCAGCCTGTTCCCGGCCCCAAGCAGATAGACATTTTCGGTGTTAATCGGTCCCAGGGAGACAATTCTTTCGGGATAACCTGCGATCGCAAACCTGGAAACAGGGACAAGGATGAGAATTACCGGAAGCAGAATCATCGGGAATATCTGCAGAGTTGAAGGTTTCATTATATTCGGGAATCTGCTTTGATATCGGCTCAATGTAACTCCTCACACGGGACACCAGATCATCCGTAATCCCGGGAAAAATATGCGGGGGCTTAAACAACAGCCCCGTGAAATTCCATAACCTCGACTTGCGTGAGACATTCCTGCAGGGTAATTACTCACAGGTACCCCAGCTTTTCACGGTCTCTTTTGTCCGCATAGGCAGGTAAAAGCGAACAAAAGAGCCTGCAAAAATCTACGGCACCTGTGAGTAGTTACCCTGCAGGTTGAGTTTTGTACGCAACTGGTTGTTTTGGTAATTCACCCCGTTTTCCAGGAAAAACGGGGTGAATTTTGGGTTAAAATGAATAGGCGTAGCTCAGGTAGAAGGCACGACCCGGTTTCGGGAATCCTTTTTTCTCGTAATAGTCCTTGTCAAACAGGTTGTCGATTTTGAGGGTGAGCCTGTGATGGTCCCTGATGGTGGTGCCGAGAACCAGGTCAACCACGGTAAAGGACGGGTATTCGGTTTCGGGATATCCCGGTGCATTCCAGTCCGTATCCTTCATTTTTCCCTGGCTGCGGAAGTGCAGTTTCCCGTCGAATATTCCCTCTTCATAAAGAATGCCGTAATTGATCGTATAGTCAGCCACATTATGAATATCTTTCATTGTCCCACCGGGTTGTTCTTCTTCCGCTTTGAGAATGGATGTGGAGTTGATGAAAAAAGAAAGTGTCCGGTTCCACTCCAGGGGGGCACCCAGGTCAAAGGAAAATTCGGTTTCAATACCGTCCATTTCAGCACTGAGACTGTTTTCATAGGTCGTTGTGGTACCTTGCGTAACCGTGCTGATCTTATCGTCCACATCCGTGTGAAAATAGGTGATATCCATGGAAAGCCCCCACCCGGGCAGTTCATATCCCGCACCGAAATCGTAAGTGATGGAGGTTTCCGGATCAAGTGATCCGTTTCCTCTGGTGATCATGGTGACACCGCCCACAAGCCGCTCGGAATACCCGGCGAGCTGGGCTGCGGTCGGGGGAACAAAGGCTTTACCGACGGTGGCGTGTAGCCGGATTCCCTGGTCAAACAGGTAATTGAGTCCCGCGCGGGGGCTGAAGGTGGAAAAGTTTTCGGAGTTGGGTGTGAAGTCGGTTTTGTAGGGTGTCGCCTTTGTCTCCACATCAAAGGTGTCATATCGGCCACCGGCTGTGGCGGTGAGTCTTTCGCCGAAAAATTTCCAGACGGTTTCCAGGTATCCGGCAATATTTTCACGGCTTTCATTTGGAGAATAGGGTGCCTTTCGACTGCCGTTCTGGTAATAACTCCTGCTTTCCCTGTCAATATTCTGGTAATCAAAACCGGCAATGAAACGGTGAGCGCCCAAGGAGTATTCGTCTTTAACCTGGAAACCGAACCAGTCAATCTCAGAATCGTAGCTGCGGTAAGGTGTTACCTGGACCGGTACAGACCATCCTGCATAATGTTTGTAGGATTCGGAGGTTTCATTTGTTTTGTAGGCGGTGAAAGAGAGCTGATTGTCTTTTCCCAGTTCGCCGGCAACATTCATATCCACGCCATAGCGGTCAATGTCTTTATGTCCGGATTTGTTGTCACCGTCAAAGGTGTCACCGGGAAGCTCAATATCTCTTCCCTGGTAGAGATCGCCGCTTATGTCCACCCGCCATGATTCCCCGAGATCCGCTCCAAATCGCAAGGTTCCGTTCTGGGTCCTGTAGCTGGTGTTGGCTCTGGTTTTACCGTTACCCATATCGAAATCATCCACCTGGTCAAAACGGTTGGCCGACAGGTCAAAATCAAGGATTTCACCCAGACCGCCTCCTATGGCCGCTTTCTGAAAATTGGTCTGGAAGGAGCCAAATCCGAGTTCGGCCATGCCGGTCAGTCTATCCGTATTTTTCTTTGTTATGATATTTACGACACCACCCATGGCTTCAGCACCGTAGAGGGATGAGGCCGGGCCTTTGAGTACCTCAATTCTTTCAATATTGTCGGCAAGGATTCCAGCGAGGTTGGTAGCTCCTGCCGGGCGTCCGTTTATGAGGATTAGGGAGTGTTTGGTGATACCGGAAAATTCAGGCCTGAAGCCGCGGATACCTATTCCGGCAAGAGCACCGGGATATTCTATAACACCGATTGAGCTGTTTTTCTTTAATTGTTCCGTAATTGTTTTTCCGGTTGTCAGCCGGATTTCCTGATTATTGATAACTTCCATTTTGGCTGGAATTTTATCTATTGCCTCTTCGCTCCTGGTTGCGGTAACCACCATTTCCGCCATGGTCGTCTCCGTTGCTTTGTCCTGTTCAGACTGTTCCGCCATGCCAAGTGAAGGGGTGGCAAGGAGCCACAGGGCAAGGACGGCTTGCGTTTTTTTCTTCATGATCCTATCTCCTGTTCTGTTATTTCCAGTCCGGAGATGCCCGACAAGGGTAAAAAAAATCCCCGGACCAATAAATATTGATCCGAGGATGCCCTGGTTTTCCACGAATTGTACCGACAGTCCCCTGTCCACGGAGGCAGCCGTCAGAAACCCTGGTATTATGGCGGATTTCTTTCTTTTCCAGGCAGGTCTTCTGACTTCCGGTTCATTTTACTTGTTGCGCCTTCCCATTTACCTGTGGCAAACAGTGGCATGGAGCTACCTTGAAAAATCGTATTTTCGCCTGATCTTGAACGAAATTTCAATTTTCAAGGCACCCGTATAGCAACGTTCATCCCCGGTTACAGCGGCGGGCCCGTCCCCGATTCCCACGGGGTTCCCTTTCAAGCTCGTGAGAGCACCTGGAAAACTCCAGTAAATATAGACAGGAGGATGGAAAAAATGTCAAGAGGAATGTGGTTGTGAGCCCATGCCCTGACAGGAATGGTTTGTATATCAGGTTTCCTTAAGCCTAAATCATGTCATTCTGTCAATGGTCCTGAACCATTGACTTCCTGTTATGGCTTCGCGTGGCTGGGATCACAGATCGGTAAAATGAACTACCCGATCGCGACCGAGATTTTTTGCTTTGTACAGGGCCCTGTCGGCACTGAGTATGATGTCTTTTCCTGTGAAAGGTGTATCAGTCGGGAGAAAACTGGCAACTCCCAGTGAAATTGAAACCGTGC
>NZ_JBPLBA010000049.1:0-3722 GCF_054039375.1 Desulfomarina sp.
TTAAAAATAACTTTTGTTATTTAGAAGAATTTGATTTGTAATTGATCAAATATTCCTGATATTGTAGTACCTGAATCGGTAATGGTAAAGTAATTGCCCGCAAATACCCCAGTTTTTCACGGTCTCTTTTGTCCGTACAGGCAGCTATAACGAACAAAAGAGCCTGTAAGAATCTGCGTCAGGTGGGCAATTATAACTCACAGGTCATAAAATCATATAGTTGCTGTCCTGTGAAGAGTTCCATGGTAAACAGTGTCGGGTGTAAATTGATATTTTTCCTGATTACCCATGAAACTCAGCCGAATTGTGGATGTGCCTGCTTTATCATGCTGAGTTTTATACGTGATCAGAATATTTTTTGTCCGCTAATGGGAAATATGTCGCAATATCTGGTTAAAATAGTAGGAATAAACGGGCGTTTCACCCATTCCTGTCTGGCCCTTTTTTATGTCCGCAGCATGCTTGAAAAGAAGTGCCCGGCTTTCTTGAGCCGGATTCTGCAGTTCACCATCAATGACAATTACTATGAGATGCTTCTCCGGCTGACTGTGGATAATCCCCGTTATATCTTTTTTTCCGCGGTTATCTGGAATTCTACTCTCATTGAAAGGCTTGTCATTGATTTGAATCACTCATTGCCGGGTTGTTCCATTGTTATCGGTGGCCCGCAGGCTGCAGTGCTCGGTGATAAACTGCCCAGGAACAGTTGTTCAATTGTTCTTGGAGAAATTGAAGCGGTCGAAGATGAATTTTACAGCGATCTGCTTTCCGGTTCCCCGGGGGATTGTTACGGGACTGCTTCTTCCCTTAAAAAAGCGATAGATTTTTCCTCTCCCTACAGGGATGAAGATTTTTCTTCACACCTGAAGAACAGACATGTTTATTATGAGAGTTCGAGAGGATGTCCGTTTGCCTGTACTTACTGTCTCTCCTCGGCTGAAAAAGGATTGCGTCATAAACCTCTTGCCGGAGTGAAAAAGGAATTACAGGCTATTCTTAAGCATCGTCCTAAAATTATTCGTTTTATCGACAGAACGTTTAATGATGTTCCGGAAAGAGCCCTTGAAATATGGGAATTTCTCATGGCTCAGCAGTCTGATTGTCTCTTTCATTTCGAGATGGCTCCGGACCGTTTCACCGAAGAGATGTTTGATTTTCTGGAAACTCTTGAATGTGGTCGTTTCCAGTTTGAAGTCGGTATCCAGTCCACCCATGAACCTACCCTTGCCGCAGTCAATAGGAGAATTGATTACAGCAGGGTTCACGGGACGGTTTCCAGGCTGGCCGAGCTTGGAAATATTCATCTCCATGTGGATCTGATTCTGGGCCTGCCTTATGAAACGAGGGAAACTTTTGCAGCCTCTTTCAGGGACGTCTTTGCCATGGGCGCCCACTATATTCAGATGGGACTTTTGAAAATATTGCCCGGCACACCTGTTTTCAGGTCACGGGATGTTTACGGCTATATCTGGACCAGTGAACCGCCTTACTCAGTGATGGCAAACGCCTGGATGGATCATGATTGTCTTAGTGAACTGTACTGGTTTTCGGAATGTGTTGAAAAATTCATGAACAATCGCTATTTTGTTTCCTTCTGGCGTTACCTGAGAAAATGCGATGAAGATATTTTTGCCTTTTTCTCTGAATTATTGACATGCTGTCTTGAAATGGGTTTTTTTCAGCTTGCACCAACCCATGAACTGATGGCCGGAGTTATAGACAATGTGATCAGCGGCAGGCGGGACAGGGGGCTGATCCGTGACCTGCTCCGTCTGGACTGGCTCAGGTGTGGTCACAGGTTTTTGCCGGATTGTCTGGAGATCGGTCAAAAGAGGGAACGGCCGCGGGAACTGAAAGGGAGGTTATATAAAATCCTTCCAGAAGAGATGGAAGGAATCTATACAAAGGGAAGCCGGAACTATTTTTTCAGGAAAAGCTATTTCCTTCCTGTGAGTGAGGAGAGTCTGAGGGAAATTGGGTTTCCGATAGAGGGCAGGCCTGGTTGTATCTGTATTCTTCCAGAACGTGAAAACAACCTCTATAAACTGAATAAAATATTGAACCTGACTTAACTGCTGACAGGGGAAATAACTCCAGGGAGCCCTCCAGATGGTCAGGAGATCTATTTAAGGAAAGAAATCAATGTCATATTTTAGAATAAAAAAAATAAACTCTATTGCGGAAGAAGGACTTCGGCTGTTCTCTGACAATTTTCATGTGTCGGAAGATGAGCAGTCTCCGGATGGTATTGTACTGCGAAGTTCTCCGTTGAATGTGGATGATTATCCCGCACTTCTGGCAGTTGCCCGGGCGGGAGCGGGAACCAATAATATCAACGTGGAAAGAGCAACGGAAAAAGGCATCTGTGTTTTCAATACTCCCGGAGCCAATGCCAATGCGGTTGTTGATCTGGTTTTTCCGATGATTGGTGTCTGGAAAAGAAATATTTTCAAAGGCATTGAGTTCTGTAAATCATTGGCGGCAATGGACCCCGACAAGGTCAATGCTGAGGTGGAAGCCCGAAAAGCAGCTTTCCGAGGGGTGGAGATTGCCGGAAAAACTCTGGGAGTTGTGGGCCTTGGTCAGATTGGTGTCAGGTTGGCCAACGGTGGTGTTCATCGTCATATGGTGGTCAACGGTTTTGATCCGGCCCCGGCCCTGGCAAATATCCATCAACTATCTCCGGAGGTGCGTCTCTGCAGATCCCTTACTGCGGCAGTTGAAAATGCCGATGTGGTGAGTCTTCACCTTCCCTTGAATGACAAGACAAGGAATTTTGTTAACAGTGAATTTCTGTCAAGAATGAAAAAAGGTGCAGTTCTCATAAACTATGCGAGGGGGCCCATCGTGGACGAGACTGCCATTCTGGAAGCACTGGACAGTGGCATTCTTGAGGCATATCTCTGTGATTTCCCGACACCGGCAATTATCGGTCATCCCAGGATTCTGATGACTCCCCATCTTGGAGCATCCACATCAGAGTCTGAAGAGAACTGTGCGACGATGGCTGTCAGGGAACTTTCAGCATACCTGAGATACGGTAATGTAGCTCACAGCGTTAATTTTCCGACAATTGAATCAACTCCGTCGGATGATATTCATTCCCGGTTGATAGTAATCAACAGGGATGTGCCGGGAATGATTGCTTTGATTTCCAATATTTTTGGGAAATATTCGCTTAATATTGCAAGTTACCTGAATCAGTCCAATGGCACAGTGGGATACAATATTATTGATGTTGAATCTGGAATTCCCGGTGATATTGTAAAGGAACTTGCTGAAAATAAAGATGTTATTCGTACACGGACCATTGTTTTTGCAAAATAATCCGGAGAGGGACTGTGTTTTAGGTGAGGTTAAAAAAATTAGACTCTTATCCTGTTGTTTTTGTGACAATAGTGAAATTACTTGAATAATTGTATGGCGGTAGTTCAAAAACTTGTATTCCTGGCTGGTTTCGGCCCAGCTTTTTAGAACCACTATTCATGTATCTTGCTGATTATAAACATATAAATAATTACATGCTTAGCGGCATGGTATTTGCATAATAATTTATGCTTTATCTCTTCTCTCTTTTCTCCTGGAAAACCGGACCACGTTGTTGTGGCTCCGGTTTTTCTCGTTGCAGTCCATTTTGGACAGGACTGGGGTAATTACTCACAGGTGCGCCTGTGTTTCACCGTCTTTTTGGGCCCGCAAGACATCCTTTCGTTTCAGGTGCC
>NZ_JBPLBA010000050.1:0-9642 GCF_054039375.1 Desulfomarina sp.
GCCGCCGGATACGGTGTGTTGAGCTATCATTTTGTGCTGTTTGATAAGACTTTTAAAATTATTAAAAAAACAGGTGTCCGTTATGAGAATACCTTCGTTGATGCCAGGGGGGCAAAAAAACTGAAACTTGCCCTGGAACCTGATCTCATTGCAGCCGGGATCAACGATGTGATAACCCAGGTGGACGGTAAACTGAAAGAAAAGAGGTGAAAAAAGAAGTCAGTCAGTAGCGTCGGGGTTTATGATCGTCTGCAGGAAAATGTTGTAGTGGTGGGGCAGGGTGCGTTTATTTGAGAGTACAATATAAAAGGCTCTTTTTGTGTTGAGATCGGGGATGCTGATGGTTTTAATGCATCCTCTCTTCAGTTCATCCCGTATGGCATAACGGGAAATGAAAGAAAGGCCCAGGTCGGCTTTGACCGCTTCCTTGACCGCGGTGCTGGATCCCAGGGTGGCGCTGGTGTTGAGATCGCCGGTGGTCAGGTGAGACTGTTCCAGAATGGATTCGATAGTGCGCCGTGTACCGGAACCGCGTTCTCTCATAATAAAGGGGTGACTGCAGAGTTCTTCGGGTGAAATTGTCTCGGGGACAGGGTTCTTTTCGGCGGCTATCAGGACGAGTTCATCCTCCGTCAACACGTGATACTGGAGGGATTTTGCCTTCAATTTTGCCCCGACGATGCCTATCAGCAGATCATTGTCCAGGATACTCTGAACAACCGCGGCCGAATCACTTATCCTGATTTCGAAGGATATTTCCGGATATCTGTTTTTAAATGCAGCGGCCAGCCGTGGGAGGATATACGCCCCGGGTATGGTCGAGGCACCGAGCAGCAGTCTGCCGGAAACGGTTTTCCCGACTGACATGATTTCTTCTTCAAGGCGGGTGAGATCTTCCAGGATAGTGAGCGCCCGCGGGTAGAGCATTTCGGCTTCCGCCGTGGGCAGAATGGATCTGCCCAGTCGGTCAAAGAGCCTGCAGCCAAGCCGTTCCTCCAGGTTGCGGATATGCTCGCTGATTGTCGGCTGGCTGGTGAACAGTTCTTCTGCCGCCCTGGTGAAACTTCTGTGCTTATAAACTGTCGCAAATATTTTGAGTTGCCTGGTATCGATGACTTCAGCCTCTGTGTTTAAGCCGCTGTGAACAGTATATTTTTAGCTTCTGCTGCTCTCTTTCCGTCGTTATCCGGTAATCAGAGGAGTGCTGAGGTACCTCTCCCCCGTATCGGGAAGGATGATGACAATATTTTTACCTTTGTTTTCCGGCCGGCCGGCCACTTTCAGTCCAGCCCATCCCGCTGCACCACTTGAGATTCCGCAGAGGACACCTTCACTGGTTGCCAGCTTTCTGGCAGTGGTGAAAGCGTCATTATTACTGACCTGTATAACCTCGTCAATGATTTTCGTATTGAGAACGGCTGGAATAAAACCGGCCCCAATGCCTTGAATCTTATGGGGGCCGGGTTTTCCTCCCGACAGGACCGGTGAGTCCTCCGGTTCAACGGCGACGGTCAGCAGGTTTGGATTCTTCTTTTTCAGTACTTCGGATACACCGGTAATGGTCCCGCCTGTGCCGACCCCCGCGATAAAGATATCAATGTTCCCTTCACTGTCACGCCAGATCTCCTCCGCCGTTGTCTGCCTGTGAATCTCGGGGTTTGCCGGGTTGGCGAACTGGTCAGGCATAAAGCTGTCTTCTGTTTTTTCCAGGAGCTGTTCAGCGGCAGCTATGGCCCCTTTCATACCGTCTGCGGCCGGAGTGAGAACCAGTTTTGCTCCCAGGTGGGTAAGAAGTTTTCTCCGTTCAATGCTCATGCTTTCGGGCATGGTAAGAATAAGTTTCAGATTTTTTGCCGCGCAGACAAAGGCCAGACCCAGGCCGGTATTGCCGCTGGTGGGTTCTATGATTGTTGTATTTTTCGAAATCCGGCCATTTTTTTCTGCAGCCTCGATCATGGATACGGCAATACGGCACTTAACACTCCCCATCGGGTTTCTTGATTCCTGTTTACCGAGGATGTTTGCACCTGTACCGGCGGAGAAATTGGTAAGGGCGAGAAGGGGAGTATTCCCGAAACTGGCAGTCAATTGTATGGTCATGGCTGTAACCTCTTGTATTTATGAAGATGTGAGCAATTACAGTTCAGAGGTAATAAAATCATATAATTGTTACCCCTGTGAGTAGTTACTCATGATTCGGAATAAATCAGTTCAGGCCGTTTCAGCAGTACCTTTGTGTTGGTGGCCACACTTTCAGTCAGCCAGATATTACCACCGATAACAGACCCCTCTCCGATTACTGTTTTTCCACCAAGGATCGTTGTATTTGCGTAAATAATAACATTGTCTTCAATTGTAGGATGACGCTTCATATTACGCATTTTTTCTCCAGCATCCCGAGGCAGGGAAAGGGCGCCCAGGGTAACACCCTGGTAGATTCGCACATTTCTGCCGATAACCGTTGTTTCCCCAATAACAACACCGGTACCATGATCAATGAAAAAACCGGGACCAATGGTTGCGCCCGGATGGATATCGATACCTGTGACACTGTGAGCGTATTCTGTCATGATCCGTGGAATGACCGGAATATCCAGCAGATAGAATTCATGGGCAATGCGGAAAATCAGAGTCGCAAGCAGGCCGGGGTAGCAGAAAATGACCTCATCCGGACTGCTGGTGGCCGGGTCTCCATCCAGGGCTGCCCGGATATCCGTTGCAAGAATGGCCGCGATTCCAGGCAGAGACTCAATAAATGCAAGTCCCTTGCGATGACTCTGTTCATCGCAGTTGGTGCAGGGCAGGTTATTCCGTCTGCAGTCATGGCGGATGGCCATGGTAATCTGTTCCACAACCTTGTCATAGAGGTCGGTGGTCTGCTTGCCGATATAATATTCCAGGTTCGCGGCGTGCAGTTTTGTCCGGGTGAAATAGCCGGGAAAGAGTATTCTCCTGGCCTGCAGGACAATCTCGACGATTTTTTCCTGGGAGGGGATGGACACGGGACTGATATGATCATAACAGTCCTTGGTGGACCATGAGGTGAGCAGTTTTTTCACCACATCGGGTACCTTGTCGTGTCTGCCACTGTTCGCGGCCAGGACATGATCGCACTGGGGGGTGGGAAAGACTGTGTCGTGGAGAGGTTTCAACTGTTGTGACATGATTATTCACCGTATTGTTTTTCAATCACAAAAATACCATAGGTGGCCCGAAGATCAGTTAAAAACCGGACAATATGGCCCTTCTGGTCCTGTGGATTGGTGTTGATGGCTATTTCCCTTGCAATGGTATAGCCCACGTCCCTGGAGAATTTCCTGAAATCCTTGAGTGTGATGACCCTGATATTGGGAGAATCGTACCAGGAGTAAGGGAGTTGGTCGCTTTTCGGGGCAATGCCTTTGAAGAAGAGCTGGGCCCGGATGGAATAATGGCTGAAATTGGGAAAGCTGACGATGACTTTGCCTCCTATGCGGGCCAGGGAATGGAGCAGTCTTGCCGGTTCAAAAACCTGCTGCAGGGTCTGGCTGAGGATGACATAATCAAAACTGCAGTCCGGATAATCATCCACCTCTTCATTGAGGTCGCCCTGGAGGACACTGAGACCGCGGGCGATGCAGCGGGCGGCCCGCTTTTCGTTCTGTTCAATCCCTGTTCCGCGGATGTTCTTGTTTTTTTCCAGCCAGGCCAGCAGATCCCCGTTGCCGCAGCCGAGGTCAAGCACCTTGCTCCCGGGTCTGATGATGGAGCCGATGATCTGCAGGTCAAAACGGATATTTTCAGTCAACCCCATCGAGGAATCCTCCTATCAGACGTGCAAGTCTTTCGTCGGGAATGAGAAAGGCATCGTGACCGCAGTCTGCCTCAATTTCACAAAAACTCACATCCTGGCCGGTGCGTTTCAGGGTCCTGACCAGTTCTTTTGCCTGGTAGGTGGGATAGAGCCAGTCGGAGGTATATGATATAACAAGATATTTAATCGCCTCACGGGTTCTGTCATTGGCAGGTCCCGAGTGATTCATCCTGTCGACAACATCGAAGTAATCCGCCGCCTTGGTGATATAAAGCAGGGAATTGGCGTCAAACCTGGCCACGAATTTGTTGCCCTGGTGGCGCAGGTAGCTTTCCACCTGAAAGTCCACGTCAAAGCCGAAAGAAAAGGTCTTCTTGTTCTGGAGGCGCCTGCCGAATTTGCGCCTCATGGCCTCATCGGAGAGGTAGGTAACATGGCCGATCATTCGGGCAACGGCCAGACCCATGTCCGGTTTTTTCCCTGTATCATAATAGTTACCGTTATTCCAGTTCGGGTCCGCCATGATTGACTGCCTGGCTATCTCGTTAAAAGCGATGGCCAGGGCTGAATGACGCATGGTGGTGGCGATGGGGACGGCGGCCCGCACCATTTCCGGATAGCGTACAGACCATTCCAGGACCTGCATACCACCCACGGAACCGCCGATAACCGCGTGAAGCCGCCTGATGCCAAGATGGTCAAGGAGGGCTTTCTGACTCTCCACCATGTCACCGATGGTGACCAGGGGGAAATGAAGTCTGTAGGGCTTTCCCGTCTCCGGGGAAGGGGAACCGGGGCCGGTGGATCCCATACAGCTCCCCAGGATATTGGCACAGATAACAAAATATTTCCTGGTGTCAATAGTCTTGCCCGGCCCGACCATGAACTCCCACCAGCCGGGCCTGACCTGTTTTTCCTCCTCACCTTTTTTCAGGTTTTCTGTGACATGGGAATCACCGGAAAAGGCGTGGGCCAGGAGAATGGCGTTATCTTTTTTTTCTGTAAGATTGCCCCATGTTTCATAGGCCACGGTTACCGGCCCCAGTTTCGCCCCGCTTTCCAGGATCATTTTTCCGGGTGGAAAAGCATAGGTATAAAACTGCCTGTCTTCTCTTGCTTCCATTATGCCGTTTTTTCGTAATTGCTCACAGGGCCTGCTCAATGTCTGCCGTAATATCATCAATATGCTCAATACCGATGGAGAGGCGGACCATTGATTCATCGATTCCACCCATTTTCAGCTGGTCGGACGAAAGCTGGGAATGGGTAGTTGATGCTGGATGAATAGCCAGGGTTTTGGCGTCACCCACGTTGGCCAGGTGAGAAATGAGCTGCAGGGAGTCGATAAATTTCCTGCCCGCTTCAAGGCCGCCTTTTATGCCGAAAACCACCATGCCGCCGAAACCGTTTTTCAGGTATTTAGTGGCAAGTTCATGGGATGGTGTTCCCGGTAGACCGGGATAGCGGACCCATTCCACTTTGGGATGATTGTCTAAAAATGTCGCTGTCTTCAGGGCGTTTTCAGAGTGTCGCTCCATTCTCAGGCTGAGGGTTTCCATGCCCTGCAGAAAGGCCCAGCAGTTGTCGGGCGAGATGCAGGCGCCAAGATTTCTTAAGGGAACCAGGCGCATCCGCAGGGCAAAGGCCACAGGGTTGAGATCGCCCAGATCACGACTGTAGCGCAGACCATGATAAGATTCATCCGGTTCGTTGAACAGGGTGAATTTAGGGTCTGTCCAATCGAATTTTCCGCCATCTATGACGATACCGCCGATGGAGGTGCCGTGGCCCCCTATCCACTTGGTGAGAGAGTGAATGATAATATCAGCGCCATGGTCCAGGGGACGCAGGAGACAGGGTGGGGTAAAGGTGGAATCGACAATCAGGGGGAGATGAAACTCTCCGGCAATTGCAGCCAATGCTTCCAGGTCAACCATGTTCAGAGCCGGGTTCCCGAGGGTTTCGCAATAGATTGCCCTGGTTTTGTCATTGATGGCTTTTCTGAAATTGTCTGGGCTGGATGGGTCAACCATGCGTACGGTAATGCCGAATTTTGGAAGAATCGAATCAAACTGGGAATAGGTACCGCCATAAAGAGTATTGGCGGAGACCACCTCATTCCCCTGCTCACAGATGTTGATGAGTGTATAATAAATGGCTGCCGTACCGGAAGACAGGGCCAGGGCTGCGGCTCCGCCTTCCAGGGCAGCCATACGCTGTTCAAGAATGTCCTGGGTGGGGTTTCCGAGGCGGGTATAGATGTTTCCAGGTTCTTTTAAGGCAAAGAGATTGGCTGCGTGTTCACTGTTTTTGAACAGGTAGGCGCTTGTTCTGTAAATGGGGACAGCACGGGAAAGGGTCTGTTCGTCAACTGTCTGTCCTGCGTGGATGGCTTGAGTTTCAAATCTCATTTTTTCTTATCTCCCGGTTTTTCGGCGTTCTGCGCCTTAATCTGTTTCACAATGTCCCGAACAAAATCGCCGTTGGCAGCCCTTGCCTCCGGGTTGATCCTGAGCAGGTCCTGCCAGCTTGAAAAGGCCTTTTCCGGATCATTCAGGTCATACATATAGACAATACCCATGTTGAACCGTGACTGTTCATGGGTGCTGTTGATCTGGATAGCCTTTTTAAAGGAGGCAATGGCCTTTTCCGGCTCTTTGTTTCTTCTGTACATGACACCAAGGTCGGTCAATAGATTGGCGTCTGCCTCGTGCAGTTCCATGGATTTTGTATAAGCTCCGATAGCTTTTTCCGGAAGATCATGATCATAATAGAGATTGCCGAGTTGCCGCCAGGCCTGGTAGTCATCAGGATTGGCGGTTACTTCCGCCTCCATGTTGAGGATGGCCTGATGGGTTTCGTTATCCTGGTTGTTCCGACTGTCCGCAACAGCGGCTGTATGTCTGCCGGTTCCGCTTGTCTTGTAAACTGTAAACCCGACACCGGTCAGAAAACCGAGGATAAATATCACAAGATAAGTAATGGCTGAGGATTTTTTTGGTTTTTGGTTCTCTGTTTTTTTTGCTCCCATGCATGTCTCCGGAAATTGCTTTGTTTTGCCTGTTAAAATGAATCTTTTGTAAAAACATGCAGTGTAAATACTACATTGTGGTGCTTGCTTCAACAAAAAAGCGGTTTAGTGTGGAAACAGGCTACCTGGAGTATCTGTCCTTGTGATAAAATAAAAATCTGATTAGGTATAAAACTCAGTCTGCAATTTGTGAGTCTCAAATTCGGCTGAATTTCATTGGTGATCAGTTACAAAAATATGTCTGTCCTATTCGTTTGTCCAGACGATTAAACCGCAGACAACAGAATAATTGAATTTTGAGAATTCCCCCGGGAGGAGAGAAAATGAAAGTACTGGAGAAAGTCAGATCACGAACTGGGCTTGAAGAGACCGGTACGCCGGATAATTATTTTTCCACAACCGTACAGGCGATCAAGGAAAACATCATTCACCACCTGATGAGTTTCCAGGGGCGTGATCCTGAGCGGTCCGGGGCACGGGATGTCTACAAGGCTCTTGCCTATACCATGCGTGACATCATGGTGGAAAAATGGATTTCCACCCAGAAGACTTTCTATGCCAAGCAGAAAAAACGGGTGTATTATCTCTCCCTTGAATTTCTGATCGGTCGGAGTCTTGGTAACAGTATGACCAATCTTGGCATCCTTGATGCTGCCGAAAAAGCGGTGGAGGAGCTGGGATTTGATATGGATGAGATCAGGGACCAGGAGGAAGACGCAGCCCTGGGGAACGGTGGACTCGGTCGCCTTGCCGCCTGCTTTATGGATTCCATCGCCACCCTGAAGATTCCGGCCTACGGTTACGGGATCCGCTACGAATACGGTCTGTTTTTCCAGCAACTCGTGGACGGCTACCAGGTGGAGGGACCTGATAACTGGCTGTTTGATGGGACACCCTGGGAGTTTGAACGCTCCCTGCCCCTTTTTAACGTGCAGTTTTTCGGCAATGTTACCGGCTATGTGGATGAGAAAGGTAATTATCGGGCCAAATGGGTGAATACAAAGGATGTGAAGGCCCGGGCCTCGGACATCATGGTGCCCGGTTATCGCAATGATCATGTCATCAATATGCGCCTCTGGTCGGCCCAGTCGTCCAGGGAACTTGACCTGACCGATTTCAGCAAAGGGGACTACATCGGCGCGGTAGAATCCAAAGTCAGCTCGGAGACAATTTCAAAGGTTCTCTATCCGCCGGATCATAATTACGCCGGTCAGGAGCTGCGGCTGAAACAGCAGTATTTCTTCGTTGCCGCCACCTTCCAGGACATCATGCGGCGCTATAAAAAGAAACACGACAGTTTCGACCAGTTCACCGACCGGGTGGCAGTCCAGCTCAACGATACCCATCCGGCCATTGCCATTCCGGAGCTGATGCGCATTCTGCTAGATCTTGAGGGGCTAGGCTGGGAGGAGGCGTGGCATATCTGCGTCAATACCTTTGCCTATACCAATCATACCCTTATGCCGGAGGCCCTGGAACGCTGGAGTGTGGAGATGATGGGCCGGGTACTCCCCCGTCACCTGCAGATCATTTACGAGATTAACCAGCGTTTTCTTGACGAACTGGCGCAGAAATATCCAGGCAATGTGAGAAAACTGCGGGACCTGTCCATTATCGAGGAGGGGCCGGTGAAGATGGTGCGCATGGCTCACCTGGCAATCATCGGCAGCCATTCGGTAAACGGGGTTGCCGAACTCCATTCAAAGCTCTTAAAAGAGAGGATTTTTCCAGATTTCCATGAATTTTTTCCGGGACGGTTCAATTCGAAGACAAACGGCATTACTCCCCGGCGCTGGCTGCTCGATGTCAACCCGGAACTGGCCGATCTTATCAGTGGACGGATCGGCTTTGGCTGGATTACTGATCTTGATCAGCTCCGTGGCCTTGAAGCCTTCGTGGAAGACGCAGAGTTTCGCCTGCGGTGGCAGAGAATCAAATTAAACAATAAAAAGAAGCTGGCGGATTATATCAGGAAAACAGTCGGGGTGACCGTCAGTCCGGATACCATGTTTGATATCCAGGTCAAACGGATCCATGAATACAAGCGACAGCTTTTAAATGCTCTTCACCTGATCTATCTCTACCATCGTATTGTTCGTGGGGAGGCCGATGACATGGTACCGAGAACAGCAGTCTTTGCCGGTAAGGCTGCGCCTTCGTACTGGCGGGCAAAGCTGATCATCAAGCTGATCACCTCCATTGGTGACGTGGTCAATAATGATCCCAGGGTGAAAGACCGGCTGAAGGTGGTTTTCCTGCCCAATTACAACGTGTCCCAGGCCGAAATCATAATGGTGGCGGCGGATCTCTCAGAGCAGATTTCCACGGCCGGAACAGAGGCATCCGGAACCGGTAATATGAAGTTCTCCCTCAACGGTGCCCTGACCATCGGCACCCTTGATGGCGCCAATATAGAAATCAGGGAAGAGGTGGGGGAAGAAAATATTTTTATCTTTGGCATGACGGCGGAGGAGGCGGAGTATGAACGGAAAAACGCTTCCAGAACGCCCTGGCAGATCTGCAGGAAGAACAGGGAAATTGGTGCTATCATTGAGTCGATAGGTGACGGTTCTTTCAGTAACGGGGATAAAACTCTCTTTAAACCACTGGTCGACAGCCTGATGGATAAACACGATCCTTATCTGCTTCTCCTTGATCTCGAATCGTATATCAGCTGCCAGAAACGGGTTAACAGGGCCTTTCTCGACCAGGAAAACTGGACAAAAACCGCCATCCTCAATGTGGCACGCATGGGGAAATTCTCCACTGATCGCACAATAAAGGAATACGCGGAGGAGATCTGGGGTATTCCGGTGGA
>NZ_JBPLBA010000051.1:0-11436 GCF_054039375.1 Desulfomarina sp.
GATCTGGACTGACACTTTTTCATTTGAATTCCTTATCAATTGAGATTTCCAGTGATTTTTGACCGTAGGCTAGCCTGATAAAACAGGCCCAATCCACAATTTGGCTGAGTTTCATGGGTAATCAAGATTTATAATGACACAAAGTTGAGAAAAATCCATTCCCGGCTCCCCCCTTACAAATGAGACCACACTATCCCCACTGCAAAAAGCAGACTGAACACCAGGGAAAGCTTGGCTGTTTTCGCCAGGGTATCATTCAACTCTCTGCCCTGCTTTTCCCGGACCTCACGAATAAGCTTCCATCCGTGGGGCATGGTCAGCCACGGGAGGAAAATCATGGCAGAAACCGCGCTACTGCCTGAAACCATCAAAATGGAAACACAATAGCTCAATCCCACCAGAAAAGTATAGAAAATAATAGTGTTCCGCTTACCAAGAATCACTGCCAGAGTGTTTTTCCCGGCCTTCCTGTCACTTTCCCGATCCCGAAGATTGTTGACAACCATTATTGCACTTATCAAAAGACCAGGAGGAATGGCCGCGGAAAAAACAAACGGAGTCAACTGACCGGTCTGGATAAAATAAGTGCCACAGACGGCCACAAGACCAAAAAAAATAAAGACAAAAAACTCCCCCAGACCATGACTGGCAAGGGGATAAGGACCACCACTGTAGGCCAGAGCCGCAAGAATTGAGGCGACACCGATAAATAAAACGGCAACTCCTCCCCTGCTCACCAGATAAGAAAAAAGAAAAGCCGCCAGCAGCAGGGACCAGATAATGGCCAGCCTGACAGATTCCGGCGGGATCAGACCACTCTGGGTAACCCGTACAGGTCCCAGGCGATCCTCTGAATCTATTTTGTTTTTTGCATCAAAATAATCATTTGCAAAATTTACGGCAACCTGGAGCGTCACGGCACAGGCCAGACAGACCATTGCCGTGAACAGGATAAATTCCCCATCACGATAAGCCACGGCAGAACCCACGGCAACCGGAGCCAGAGCCGCCGGCAGGGTTTTTGGCCTGGCTGCCTGGATCCACAGGAACAGTTTTGACCGCACTTGCCTCTCATTCATTTTCAAAATCCATATTTCAAAACAGATCAATCAACAAACATATGTCTGCTCACTTTCAGTTCTATGGAATAAATCCCGAAATAAAGTAGAACCCCAAGCACTCCCATCCCCATAATTCCTGTATACATCTCCGGATAAAGAAGAACCTGATAGGTTTCTATAACGATATAATAACCAAGGCCGTAACTGGTAAGTGACTGTTCCGCAATAAAAAGTACCGCGACAGCCGTACCCACCGAAACCCTTAACGCCGTAAGTACCGCGGGGACAGAAGCAGGAAGATAAACATACTTGAATAAAGCACGCCTCCCTGCACCAAGGGATTTTACAGAAATAATCAATTCCTTTTTCAATCCGGCCGCTTCATCACGGACCACCACCAGAATCTGGAAAAAAATTATTATGGCAATGAGCGATATCTTCGAGAGATCGGTGATTCCCATCAGGACATAGATCACCGGCAGGAAAATAATCTTGGGAATGGGATAGATGAGTGCGATAAGAGGTCCCACAACCCGGTCAATTTTTGGCATCTGTCCCAGAGCAAGACCGATTGGCGCCGCCAGCAGGGTGGCAATCAGAATAGCCGCCAGAACCCTGGCGGCCGATGCCAGAAAATGCAGTCCCAGATCACCGGTGATGATATTCCTGAAAAAAAGAGGAACAACTTCCACCGGAGAAGGAAGAATGGGACGGTTAACAATCAGGGAAAAAATCTGCCACAGGCCGAAAAACATGACTAGTCCGGCAAAACTGCTGGCAAGTGTTGCCTTTCTTTTCATCGCGTACCACTCATATCGTTGAAAATACCCTGTTTATTTGAAACAAGAATATCCTTCAGTTCCTCACAGCGCTGGATAAAATCGGGATTGTTTCTGCTGTCCAGCATTCCCGAAAGATGATTTTCAACAATAACCGGTTCCCTGTTACAGCGGTTACCGAGAACCAGGATCTTTTCCCCGAGAACAACGGCTTCCTCAATATCATGAGTCACCGTCAACGAGGTTAATCCAGACTCCCGATGAAAACCGTTCATCACCCACTGGAGTTCTTCACGTATGGGGGCATCCAGAGCGGAAAAAGGTTCATCCATCAAAAGCAGGTCGGGCTGAAGAACCAGGGTTCGGGCAATAGCCGCCCGCTGTCTCTGTCCCCTGGAGAGCTGGGAGGGAAACATCAATTTCAGATGATCAATACCCAGCCAGCTCAGCCAGTGCTCAACCCGTTCCCGCTCTTCCCTTTCATCCAGCCGAAGATCAGAGGGACTGTGTTTCCCGTCAGGTCCGTAAAACTTTCTTATCTCAAGACCAAGTCTGCAGTTTTTTTCCACAGTGGCCCAGGGAAGAAGACCATGGTCCTGAAGCACCAGACCAGTTGACGGACGGGGACGTTCTATCGATTTACCATCGATTAAAATCTTTCCGGCTGTTGGATGATTCAACCCTGCAATAAGAAAAAGCAGGGTTGTCTTGCCGCAACCGGACGGACCGATAATTGTCCAGGATTCCCCCCGTTTCACATGGAATGAAAAACCGGAGAACAGAGATGTCCCATCTCCATATTGAAAACCGAGCTCACTGATTCTGATCATTTGAATCCAGGGGTTATTCAATTACTCACAGGGATAACAACTCTTTGATTTTATTGTCTCTGAAGAGTAATTGTTCACAGATGCACATATTTTCGCAGGATTTTCTGTTCGCTTTTACCTACCTCAGCGGACAAAAGAGACCGTGAAAAGCCGGGGTGCCTCGGAGCAATTACAGAATTATTCTGCCAGAAAATCGAGTGTAACGGAATCCTCATACTTCAATGCTCCCTTCAACAGTTTTTTCTCCACCATCCAGTTCATAACATCTTTCCACTGCCCTGGTGTGGGAAGAGCTTTCACTGGAAATGGGGGGATTGCAAAACTCTTCTGCACATTTTTTGGCACTCTTATTTTTTTTAACATCAGCTCCCGGTATTTTTCCGGGTCCGCATTCAGTTTTGCAACTGCCCTGTCCCAGGCGATCATAAATTTCTTCACAGTTTCTTTTTTTTCTTCAAGGCTGGCAGTTGAAAAACTGATGACGCTACAGCTGACGTCTCCAAGACTTGTATCGTTAACTATCTCAACAGCTCCAGCGGCTAGAGCACTGGTTCCCAGGGGATCGGGCAGGGTGGCCGCCTTTATTTGACCGGAAAGAAGAAGCTGCAACCGCTCGGGCAGTACCGGTACCGATTTATAGACTCTTTTTTCCTTTCCGACGCCTCCTGCAGCTAGAAGCCGGTCACTGATATATTCAATTACCGTATTTTTTGAAATACCGATAGGGACATCCGCCAGATCGGCAACGCCTGAAATCCCACTTCCCGGCGCTACAAGAATCCGGAAAAGAGGGGCATCGCCCAGGGGAGACCTGGCTATTCCAACAATCCTGACCTGATTTTTCTCCCTGTTGAACATGGCCGCACCGGAAATCTCATTGATCATGCCATCAATTCTTCCGGCCTGCATCAACTGGTCCCGCTCAAGAGCGCTCCCCACGGCAAGGGTTTCCACTACAATACCCAGGTCTTTGAAATAATGATTTTCCTCAGCAACAAAGACGGGTAAAACATCAGGAATCGGCAGCAATGCCAAACGCAGATGTTTCCCTCCACCACTGCCCTGCGCGGATACGGTTAACACCAGAAAGACCAGGAAGCCAATTGGAAATAAATAAAGTTTTTTCATTACAAGCCATCCAGTAAAATTTAGATTTTCCAATCCCGCAGTCCAAAGAATTTTCATCTTCTGAAGTGCAGAATTCAAGGTTTATGTTTTTTTGCAGCTACTCACGGGGTCAATAACTGATAGCATATATCCATGCACTTTTACAGCCCATTCAGGAAACCTGCCACTTTGACATGGTATTTCCCGTGAGCATACTGTATAAAATTTATGCCAAATATTTTTATTTTATTATAACATATTGAAAGTTCATCAGAAATCTTTTCTATTCTACTTAAAAGTTAACTCTGCCGTAACCTGACAGGAAAAAGGCGTCCCCGGAAGATTGAAATCAATTTATGAAAACCTATATAATCGGTATAGATACAGGCGGAACATATACAGATGGTGTTCTCATTGAAACTGATACCGGAACCATTGTCACTTCTGCCAAAAAACCAACAACCCGTTTTCAGTTGTCCATTGGTGTCAGCGAAGTTTTGAAAACACTCATGAAACAATCCGCTCTCAAACCGGAGCAGGTATCACAGATAGCCATCTCCACCACGCTCGCCACAAACAGCGTTGTTGAAAAGCGGGGAGCCAGAGTTGCCGTTTTTGTTATCGGCTATGTAAAGCATTTCAGACTTCCGGTCAAAGCTGTACTCTTTGTTAAAGGTGGACACAATCTTCTGGGTGAGGAGGAAGAATCCCTTGATATCGACTATCTCGCCGACCTTATCCATGGTCTGAAAAACGAGGTGGACAGTTACGCTGTCTGCTCAGCCATGGCCATTAAAAACCCGACCCATGAACTTGTAGCACAGAAAGCTATTACCATGATCGATCCCAAACCCGTCTTCTGCTCCCACCGGGTCAGTAACATGGCCGGGATGGAGGAACGTGCAGCCACTGCCGCTCTGCACGCAAAACTGATGCCGGTAATGTCGGAATTCATAAACGGGGTCTCAAATGCACTTAATGAACACAAACTTACCTGCCCAATTATGACAGTCGGCGGCAACACAGCCCTGCTTCCCGCTGAAAAAGCAGTTCTGGAAGCAGGCCTCACGGTGGCGAGCGGTCCGGCCTGCAGTGCGGTTTTCGGTGCGGCAGCCACTGATCATAAAAATTGCCTGGTCGTCGATATCGGGGGCACCACCACCGACATCACCATGATAAAAAACGGCTCCCCTTCGCTGTTAAAAGATGGCTGCCGCATTGGATCATGGAAGACCCATGTTGAGGCAATCAACATGCATTCCGGTGGTATTGGAGGTGACAGCTTTGTCCGGGTTGATGAAAATGGTGATATCACTATCGGCCCGGTTCGAGTAACACCACTGGCCATGAAAACAGACGGGCCGCCGGTTGAAACCTGGCTTAAGGCCGGAGATTCCTGTCGACTCATTGTTCGAAGACCCGGGTTCACAAACAGGGAGCTGAAACAACTCATGGGAACAGATGACTGGACTACGCCTGCCATCATCAGAAAAAAAACCGGAACAGGCAGTATAACCCTGGAGAAAACCATCGACAGACTCCAGGGACAACAGCTGCTGCAGGAATACGGGTTCACCCCGACGGATGCCCTGCACGTTTTGGATATTATTCATATCGGCAACAAAGAAATCGCAACCCGTAGTGCAGACCTTCTCGGAAAAACCCTGGGATTGAACGGAAGAGAGTTTGCGAAAAAAATCCTGGAAATCACCAGGGATAAAATCGAGACACTGATCATCGACTCCGTTATCCACTCCATTCAGGGTAAATCATTGACCGGTTTTCTCAATAAAACCAGGAAACACCCCGTTCTCAGTGTGAATTTTTCCCTGAACATTCCCCTGGTGGGCATCGGCGGCTCAGCGCGTTATTTCCTCCCTGAAATTGCTGAAAAACTGCAGACCACTGTCACTTTTCCCCAACACGGGGAAGTCGGCAACGCAATCGGGGCAGCACTTCAGGTACAAAAATCAAAGACAAGTCCCACCATCACTGCCCGTTCAGAAAATTCCTGACCATCTGCTCACCGAGTTCCCTTGACCTGTTTGTGGCTGCTTCCACTGCATCAATTATGGTCGTCCGCAATCCCCCCTGTTCAAGGGTGTGAATACCGGCAATGGACGTTCCGCCCGGCGAGGTAACCCTGTCTTTCAGTTGTCCGGGATGTTCATTTGATTCCAGCATAAGCTTGGCGGATCCCATCACAGTCTGGGCGGAGAGAAGCAGAGAGTCACGCCTGGAGAGTCCCATTTTTACTCCGGCATCGGCCATGGCATCAATAATAAGAAAAACATAGGCCGGGCCACTGCCTGAAAGACCGGTAAAAGCATCCATCAGAATATTTTCCTGGATGAAGACACTGACCCCAACGGAGTCAAAAATAGCCTTGGCAATATCGATATCACCATCCAGCACAAACTCCCCTGCAGCAATAGCAGTGGCACTTTCCTTGACAAAAGCACAGATGTTGGGCATGACCCTGATCAATCGCAATTCTTTTCCCAGTCCCGATGCAATGGCTGCCAGGGGAACACCTGCCGCTATGGAAATAACCAGCTTTGATTTGTCGAGGACATCGGCCGTTTCCTTTAGAACTGATGCCAGAATCTGTGGTTTTGTCGCGTAGATAATAACCTCGGACTGTTTTACAACCTCTACGTTGCTGGTGGTTGTGGCAATATTATATTTTTCCCTCATCTCCACCAGGGGCTCTTCACGAATATCGGAGCAGATGATATTTCCGGGAACCGTTGCACCTGACAGCACAAGACCACTGATAAGTGCTTCTCCCATATTGCCGCTGCCGATAAATCCGATTTTTTTCTCTTTCAGCATGAATTGAATTTCTCCTTTTTTGCACTCTGGATCCATCACGAATCCAGATTACAGATTTCTGACCTTGTTCCGGGATTTGAAGGTTACCCGGTGATACAGCTTTGTCATCGCCTTCTGGGAAAGACTGCGGAATCCGGCAACCGGATTTTTTATCCGCATGGTTGAGCGATTGCGGATTACCCTGCCGTGGGTTTCTGCTTTCGTCTCCCCGTTTTTTTCAGCAATCTGCCGATCCAGAATGGCGAACAGATTTTCCTCTTCCAGCACTCTTCGACGGGCTTCAACTATATAGGGCAGCCTGTCTTCGTATTCGTTATTGTTAATGTGACTGCTGATAATCTCCCTTGAACGCCGGTAATCATTAATATCAATCGGGATGAAACTCTCCTTCGGAAAATAGTCCGCCGCATTCGGTGCCCCGTGATAAAACGGCAGGGTGTAACCGAGAAAGGCATCCGGGAGTTTTTCCGTCAGGTGATGATCGTAGACATGATTCTCCACAGCAATATGATATTTATAGGGATCGAGAGCCTCCGCTTTATCATCCATGGGATTGACACCATGTCCGAAGATATCCAGTTCAGGCAGATCATCCTTGAGTCGCCAGGTAAAATCAACCCGGGTGGAATGAAGAGTAATATTTCCTTTCCGCTGGGAACAGACTGTTGAAATTGTCTTTGTTTTGTCCGGCGGTTCCATGGCTGCAATCTGGTCGTAGGTAATAAATTCTCCTCCACCAAAGGGGAGGCCGTAATGCCATACCAGTCCTGGATGGTGATAAATACAGTTAGGATGCTTCATTGCCCAGGGTTCCTGAAAGGTTAGAATATACCCGAACTGACGAAGGTAGTCTGAACCAAAAACAGTAATCGTGGACGGCTCGCCGGTTATCAGCATCGTCTTTTCCCTGGGACAGGCCAGCTTCTCTTCCGTCAGGAACCCGTCCTCGGGTAAATCATGGTATACAACCAGCCAGTCATACTCACGGAAATCAACATCAAAAACAAAACGGCAGTTTTTCCATCGTGGAACCCCTCCGGGAAACTGTCGGAGAAACCCCTCCGGGGAACCTCCCCGTTTCAGTCCCCTGTGCATGAACTTTACTGTAATACCCCCCTCTTCTCCCGTTACAGGAACAGTAAACACGCTCTCTTTTTCGCCGGGGGAACCTGAAAATGAAAAAAATTTTTTCGACACCTTATTTTGCTCCACTTCAATCCATTACAAACGAGTCATTTGGCCCTGTCACGCCGCTTTATCCTAGTTCACCCCACCCTCTCCAGCAATACTTTTTTTGAGTAACTGCCCACGGGGATCTCGGATTTTTCGCAGGCTCTTTTTCACTTTAGCCCTGCCTATACGGGCAAAAAAGACCGTGAAAAGCTGGCGTGCCTGTGAGCAATTACCGTGAAAAAGGAGGGGCGTTGTATAAGTGATTACTTTTTGTTTGTCGGAGAAATACCGCAATACCTGAAAACAGCAAGGAAAAACTGGACATTCCATACAGGACCACTACAATTATAAAAAGATTCATATCCGACCCCATGACCGTCTGGATATCAATCAACAAAACCCACAATCAAGTCTGTCAGAATAATCACTCTCCCTTTACGGGGAATCCGCTCACGGAATACAGGGTTACGGAAAGATACTCTGAAAGTTAAACGGTCAGGACCACAGCAGACCGTTTACCTGAAGGCATATAACCATGGATATCTGGCTTCTCTCAACAATACTGCTCCTGACTCTTTATCTCCTTATCACGGAAATAATTTCCGTGGATCTCACGGCCATCGGCATAATGGTGGTTCTGGTAGTCAGTAAAATACTGACACCCCAGGAGGCTGTGGCGGGTTTTGCGAATCCCGCAGTCATCACCGTCGGTGCAATGTTTGTTGTCTCAAAAGGGATGATCCGCACCGGGGGTGTCGAATTTCTTGGCAGAAAAATCATCCACTTTTCCCGGGGAAACCCGAAACTTGCCCTCCTGATCATCCTGCTTTCCGTGGCCCTTGCCTCCGGATTCATCAACAACACGCCGGTGGTTATCCTTTTTATCCCGGTCATCATGACCATGTGTTGTGAATTCGGCCTCAGCCCTTCCAAATACCTGATTCCGGTTTCCTATGCCTCCATCCTGGCCGGTACCTGCACACTTATAGGGACCTCAACCAATATCATTATCAGCGACCTCAGTGTCAGTTACGGTTATAACGGTCTGTCGATGTTCGAACTCGGCCTGATAGGTGTACCAATTGCCATATTCGGCATTGCCTTCATTTTCTTTATGGCCCCGAGGGTCCTGCCGGCCCTTGCCAACCCCATATGCAGATTGCAGGACAGTGACCACCGCCAGTACCTGGCGGAACTGCGAATTCCACCAACCAGCCCCCTCGTGGGAAAATTCCCGGCCAATATATTCAAAAAACAGTATCCGGACCTGCAGGTTGTCGAACTTATCAGTAAATCCAGAATTTATCATCCGGGCCGGGACATGATGACAATCAATGGTGGAGATATCCTGCTGGTGAAGGGATCATTGAATGATCTTGTAGAGATCCTCCACCGGGAAAATGTCGAACTGCCCTCTTCTGAAAACGGACTGGTCCTCGGAGCACAGAAAGATGCTCCCATCGTTGTTGAACTGATTGTCTCACCTCATTCATCCGTCAGGGGGCAGCGGCTGGAACGGACTGACCTCGCCCGGGATCCGGATATCAATATCATTGCTGTAAAACGCAGTAATCTCCATATTTCCGAAAGACAGATCCATGACGTCAGGCTGCAGACAGGAGATATTCTTCTCGTCTGGTGCCAGGACAGCAAACTCGCGTCTCTCCGGTCCGGAACTGATTTCATTGTGATTGAAGATGTCTACGAGGAAATAATCCACAAACGAAAAGCATGGTGGTCCATCATCAATTTTTTCTGCATGGTGGCCACAGCCACCCTGGGTATTGCAGATATCATGACCTGCTCCCTGACAGCAGCCTTTCTCATGATTGTCACCGGCTGCCTGCAGATGCGGGACGGCTACCGGGCATTGCAGGGAGATGTGCTCATCCTTATAGCCGGCACAATCGCCCTGGGTACCGCCATGCAGAAAACCGGGGCCAGCCAGCTTTACGCCGAGTCTTTCCTGGCCCTTTTTTCCGGTTTTTCTCCCACAGTCATCCTGGGGGCCGTCATCCTGCTGACCAGCATCAGCACCCAGCTCCTGAGTAACAACGCCACTGCAGTGTTGCTGCTGCCCATTGCCCTCTCAACGGCTGCGGGAATCGGAGTGGACCCCAAACCATTCATCGTCGGTATCTGTTTTGGAGCCAGTGCCTGTTTCGCCACCCCCATGGGATATCAGACCAACCTTATGGTTTACGGACCAGGCGGATACCGGTTCATGGACTACCTGAAGCTGGGCATCCCGCTGAATGTGTTTGTTGTTACCGCCTCAACACTGCTTATCCCCTTTGTCTGGCCGTTTTAATCTTTGCCCGTAATATTGCCGCACCCTATTTTATTTCAGCAATAAACTTATTTGAAGATTCTATGGCATGATTCATCTTGCTTATGAGATTTTCAATCTCACCCTTGAGATTGGCAAACTCACCGTGGAGTGAACCTATAGCCTGGGCGTTAAGATTGTGCTTCAGAAAAAGCACATTATCGCGGAAAATTGCAAGCACCGGCTCCATACTGGCTTCCGCCCTGCGCATACTTCTCAGCATTTCCCTGTATCTTTTGCGTGTCTTCGTCAACTGTTCTTTACTTGATCGCCGAAGTTCCCTGCTCTTATAAAGAGCCAGTTCATCCTCCCATTCATCAAAAAGTGCATCGGCCACATCTTCAATTTTCTCAATCCTGGAAGTAACTTTGTCAGCAATTTTTTCACTGGCCTCATATTCACGGTTAAGACTGTCGTATGCCTTTTTCAGATCAGTTTCCTTCAGCCTGACCACGGAATCAAACTGGTCCAGGGCCGACTTGAACTGTTCCTGAGCCGCAGCCTGAGTATCTCTTGCGGCTTCCACCCGGTCAACCATAATATCACGCTTATGGATACCAACTTTCTCCATGGCAGCATAATATGGTTTTGAACAACCACCAAGAAGGAGCATAAAAAGTAATGACAGCATTACGGTTTCAGATTTTTTCATTTTACAGTAATTTGTATTCATATTTTCCCCTGCAGTTTTAATAAAAAGAATTATAATTTCTTCAGAAGATACCATACTCTTATTGTTTTTTTTACGCAAAACCACTTCTTTATAAACCGGCATGACGGAGCGGGCGACTCGGCCGTGTAAAATGTTAGAATAAAAGAACTATGACTCCGGCAATCAACCAGGTAAAGAAAGGAAAAATCAACTTCAAAATTCATAAATACACCCACTCCCCGGTCACCCGCTCTTTCGGGGAAGAAGCCGCAGAAAAACTGGGCGTCTCTCCACACCAGGTTTTTAAAACACTGGTTGTCTGCCTTGACAAAAACCAGCTTGGAGTAGCTGTCCTGCCGGTTTCCTCCCGGTTAAGCTTAAAAAAAACAGCCAAAGCGGCAAAACGCAAAAAATGCACCATGGCAGACAAACTCCTGGTGGAAAAAACAACAGGATATGTGGTGGGTGGTATCAGTCCTCTGGGCCTGAAAAAGAAACTGCCTGCATTTATTGACATTACAGCGCGAGAATTCGATACAATTTATGTCAGTGCGGGTCGTAGGGGGCTTGAAATTGAACTGGCTCCCGGTGATCTGGCGCTTCTGACCGAAGCAGACTTCGCCCTCCTCCGTGAATAGCCTGGATTCTGTAAACCACCAGACTTACCCTT
>NZ_JBPLBA010000052.1:0-5219 GCF_054039375.1 Desulfomarina sp.
CGTTTGCGTCACCAAAAAGGGCGTCAAAAAATTCGTTGGTTCTTTCCTTTGGAAAGAGTTTCAGAAGAGTTTCTTTGGTGAATAAATCTTTGAATCTATCTGTGGGCATAGCTGCTATCTCCATGGGTAATTGCTCACAGGCACTCCAGCTTTTCACGGTCTCTTTTGTCCGCGTGAGCAGGCCATAACGAACAAAAGAGCCTGCAAAAATCTGCGGTACCTGTGAGCAATTACAGTTCAGAGGTAATAAAATCATAGAGTTGTTACCCCTGTGACCAATTACCTCCATGGTTGGTGCTGAAAATTAGCAGCTACTATACCCGGCAATATCGTTTTGTCAAGCTGGGCGGGCCGGTTTCACCCCGTCTTGCAAGGTGCATGGGCCTGTGGTAAACTGGGCGCCGTTTTTAACCTCGGAACCAGGAAAATACATGACTGCAGTCAATCTCAATGAGCTCAATGAACCGCAATACACGGCTGTAACAACCACAGAAGGGCCTGTCCTCGTTATTGCCGGGGCCGGAAGCGGCAAAACCAGGACCCTGGTGTATCGGGTGGCCTATCTTATAGAACAGGGTGTAGCTCCCGAATCTATTCTTCTGCTCACCTTCACCAGGAAGGCCAGTCAGGAGATGCTCTGGCGGGCGGGAAGGTTGCTGAACGATACATGCAGCCGAGTGGTTGGCGGGACCTTTCACGGGGTTGCCAATATGCTTCTCAGGCGTTTCGGGGCCGAGCTTGGTTTCGGCTCCTCCTTTACCATTATTGACAGAGCTGATGCGGAAGGAATAATCAATCTTTTGAAGTCTTCACTTGGTCTTGGTAAACGGGACAGACGTTTTCCATCAAAGCGGGCTGTCATCAATATGATCAGCGGCTCGGTTAATAAGGCCATCGATCTGGAAGATCTTGTCTACGAACAGTACGGTCATCTCAGTGATCACGTGGAGGAAATACTCCAGCTGCAGAAACACTATGGGGAGTTTAAATTTGATCACGGTTTGATGGATTACGACGACCTGCTGGTGAACTGGAAAAGGCTGATGGTTGAGTCGACCGTCGCCCGGGACGAGATTTCCGGACGTTTCAGATATATCATGGTGGATGAATACCAGGACACTAACCTCATCCAGGCGGATATTATCCGTAGTCTTGCCCACAGCCATGAGAATGTGATGGTGGTGGGTGACGATTCCCAGTCCATCTATTCCTTTCGGGGTGCTGATTTCTATAATATCATGCGTTTCCCAAAAGTATTTGAAAATACAAGGATAATCAAGCTGGAGGAAAATTACCGTTCAACCCAGCCTATCCTTTCTCTGACCAATGATATTATCAGAAATGCCGAAGAAAAGTATGCAAAAACCCTCTTCACTTCAATCGAAGGTGATATCCTGCCAAAACTCTATGTGGCCGGGAACGAGGGTGATGAGGCAGCCTTTATCGTTAAAACCATTCGCAGGCTTGAAAGCCGGGGGGTGGACCTTGAAAATATTGCCGTTCTCTTTCGTTCAGGTTTTCATTCCTATAAACTGGAGATGGAACTGGCACTGGAGAACATCGATTTTGAGAAGCGGGGCGGTCTGAAGCTGACGGAATCGGCACATATGAAGGATGTGCTGGCCTTTTTACGGATACTGGTTAATCCCAGGGATAACCTTTCCTGGAACCGGATTCTTCTCCAGCTCGATAAGGTGGGGCCAAAGACCGCACAGAAGATCACCGCATTTATCTCCGCGGCGGCCGATCCGTTCCTGGCTCTTCCTGATTATCCTGCCGGCAAAACATGGAAGGGGTCGTTTAATAAGCTGGCGGAACTGATTCGGGACCTGTTGTCCGGACAGCAGGCACCTTCAGTTCTTTACGAGCGGGTTATGGGCTACTATACACCGATTTTTTATGAACTGTATGCCGATGACTACCCCAAGCGGCAAAAGGACCTGGATCAGCTTGGTGCCATCATGAAGGAATACGATGATCTACAGTCATTTATAGACGATACTACCCTGGATCCACCGGAAGCTGCCGGAACGGACGATGATATTCGGCGGTTGGTACTCTCAACCATCCATTCTTCCAAGGGACTGGAGTTTGAAGCGGTTTTTATAATCGGCCTTGCCGAAGGGCGTTTTCCCCACAGCTCCGCAGGGTTCGGCAGTCAATGGGAGGAGGAGAGGAGGTTGCTTTACGTGGCGGCCACAAGAGCCAAAAAATATCTCTACCTCTCTTATCCCCGTCAGTTGATGGGGCGGGACAGGCGTTATTCATATGCTCCCATGTCGCCGTTTCTGGTGGAGCTTGGCGGTGGGCTCTATCAGAAAATTGACAGCGCCTCTTTTTCTCCCGATTACAGTACCAGTCGATTTTCCGGCAAACCTTCCATTAAAAAGAAAACAGTGCGCAAACCGGTACGCAAACTGCGAATGGCCGATTTTTTCGTAGGGTGCAAGGTGGAGCACCCTTTTTTTGGTACAGGCAGTGTTAAAAAGCTTTCGGACTCCAAATCACTGGACGTGCTTTTTGATCGCCATGGTTTGAAAACGTTGCATCTGGACTATGCCAAACTGAAAATAAGATCCTTCTAAATAACAAAAGTTATCTTGATTACCCATGAAATTCAGCCCAATCCCCAGACTCACAAATAACAGGCTGAGTTTCATACATAATCAGGTTATTTTGTAAATTTGACCCGGCAACGCCCAGGTAGAACGCTGATTACCAAAAAAACTCAGCCAGATTGAAGATGTACGTACTTTATCGAGCTGAGTTTTGTATGTAAATAAAAAGAAAATTATGGCCATTTTAGTTCATTAAAATAAGAAAAAATGAATATGACTTACGAAGAGGTGCAGAACCACCTCGACAAGCTGCAGATGCATAAGATCAAACTCGGCCTGGAAGCCATGCGTTCCTTTCTGGACAGGGTCGGCAGGCCCGAGGAGAATTTGAACTGCATTCATATCGCCGGGACAAACGGTAAGGGTTCCGTATGTGCGGCTCTCGCGGAGGTGCTTGGCTGCTGTGGGTACCGGGTGGGTGTATATACTTCTCCCCATCTCAGTTCCGTGCGGGAGCGATTTCGTATTGGAGACAGCTATATCAGCCGGGAAGCTTTTGCGGCCATTGGTGCCCGGATCTGTGAAGTGCTGGGAGAAGATAAGATCACCTATTTTGAATTCACCACTGCCCTGGGCCTTCTCTGGTTCGAAGAATCCGGAGTTGACCTGGTCCTTCTGGAAACCGGTCTTGGCGGCAGGCTTGATGCCACCAATGTTGTTACTCCCCTGGTGTCTGTCATAACCAGTATCAGCATGGATCACGAGCTCTACCTGGGTGATACCCTGACGGCAGTCGCCGGTGAAAAGGCCGGGATAATCAAGGAAAACATCCCGGTGGTTTCCGGGGCAACCCATCCGGAGGCAGCGGCTGTTATCCGCGAGGTCTGCAGAGAAAAAAATGCGCCTCTGTTTCAGCTTTGTCAAGATTTTGACTGTATTGAAAATGATGATAATACATGGAGTTGGCTTGGTGGAGATCGCTTTGACTTCCAAAAGATAGAAGGACTGACCTGTGCCCACGCGAGTCTGGTCCACAGGGAGAACGATGGTTTGACCATAGCTGTGTTGAATCTATTGCAACGTATTGATTATAAAATAAGTATTGGTAAAATCAGAGAGGGGTTGGCTGCCGTCCGTTGGCCGGGAAGGATGGAATATTTCGAACTGCCCTTTGTTGCGGGAAAGAGGGAAAAAAAAGAGTCGGAAAACGAACCGAAAATACGTCGGTATCTCCTTGATGGTGCGCATAATCCTGCTGGTGTCAAAAATCTGGCACTCACCCTGGAGAAAAAGTTTTCCTACGAAAAACTGATCTGTATCTGGGGTTCCATGGCCGACAAGGATCTTACTTCCACCCTGGCCGCCATTGTCCCCCTTGCAGACGAATTGATCTTTACCCAGCCGGAGGGGGAACGGTCCGCTACGGTGGAGTATATCAGCTCTTTTCTTCCCGAAGACGAGGGGATCACTTATAATTGTATCAGTGACGGCCGGGAGGCCCTGGAGTTTGCTGCCCTGCGAGCTACGGAAAAAGATCTGATCATGATCGGCGGCTCTCTCTATCTTGTCGGGGCCATGCGGAGCCTGCTGCTGGGTGAGCTGGTGGAGGATTGATGGAATTTTTTGATTTTGATGCCCCGGATGAGGCGGAGATCCGCCTGGAAAAAAACAAGGCCAGGGATCTGCGCAAAAGCAGATGGTGGCAGCAGAAAACTGCTTCCGGCATCTGTCATTACTGCGGTCGAAAAACACCTTTCAGGGAAATAACCATGGACCATGTCGTGCCCCTGTCACGGGGCGGAAAGTCCAGCAGAAATAACCTGGTCCCTGCCTGCAAGACCTGCAACAGCAGAAAAAAAAGCATGCTTCCCCTGGAGTGGGAGGAGTATCTGGAAAAAATCAGCAATGGCTGACAGGTTTTCTGTTTACTCCGGCATACATTTCAAGTATCTTGTGCTCCGTATTTCATCACAGCTTGATTTCTCTTTGGGCGGGTAGCTCAGCTGGATAGAGTGTTGGCCTCCGAAGCCAAAGGCCGCGGGTTCGAATCCCGCCCCGCCCACCAGTATATCGTGTAAAATAAGTTAGTTATTCATAATCCCTCCACTTCTAAAGGAGGGCCCGGAGAGGTTCTATTGTTCCGAGGAAAACTGCATTAGACTCACTCATGATTTTCAGCCTTGATCTGCAAATTTATGCTTTGGGTCATTTGTCAGATAATCTTCGAGCTTTAGAGTGCATCCTCCTGGGCACTTTTCTTGCGTTTTAGGCGAATAGCGTTTTGCTAGCGCTTGCTTTATAATCCTTCTGCATGGCATGCTGTCACGGGAGTCTTATAAGATTCAAAATTGAGTATCCTTGGTAAATAGCAGGGCGACTATGATGGTTATGACGGTGGAACAGGATAGTTTTGCTTATTTTCTTTTTTAAAATAGTATATTGTGAAGAAACAATGGTAGAATGATGTTACACTGTGAATATGGGTGATTGAGATTTAATGCTGCTTGACAACCTGAAAGCCGGAAAAGTAGGAGATAAGTTCAAGGAGTGCATCGAGGGGAATTCCAAACTGTCCATCATCTCCAGCTTGTTTTCGATTTATGCCTATGACGCGCTCAAAAAAGAATTGGCAAGTGTCGAAGGCGTGCGTCTTCTTTTTTC
>NZ_JBPLBA010000053.1:0-9369 GCF_054039375.1 Desulfomarina sp.
TGATCCAGGGTCTGATTAAAAGAATTGAGCGTTTCTTCCTCAAGCTTCCTCAACTCCCTCGCCATGATATTCAAAGCTTTGCCCATTTCCCCCATTTCATCGGGACCTTCAGGCAGTCGCTCATCAAGATGCCCTTCAGCCATCTTTCCCGCAAAACGGAGCACCCTGGAAATAGGTTCCGTCAGGCTTCTGATCATAAAGAAACTGACAGCAACAGCCAGGATTGTGCAGACGGCGGTAATCAGTAGACTGAATGTGGTCATTTTCTGCAGGGAATCCGTCAGTGTTTTCCCGATAATCTGCTGGGAAGCCATAATTTTTGTTCCAAACAGATGAAGTGCCTCCCCTGTATTTTCATCAATTTCACTCGCTACCTTTTTCTTGGCACTGTCCACAGCCGCCCGGGTGGAAACAATTTCTTTTTTAATCTTCCTGTTTGTTGCCTCACCTTTTTCTTTCAGGTATTCAGGCAGGTTTTTTCTAAGAGCATCAATGGTGGTTTTGACCTGGCCGGAAGAAGCAGCTATATTTTTCCTTAAACCCACCTGAGTTTGGGTGAGATTGCTCGCAATCCTGCCCGCTTCATTCAACTGGGTTACCGAGCTGTTCTCCAGTTCCCTGTTACTGGCCCAGTTGACTTTATCAGCAACAAGGGCAGATTCTTTCACAAGAATCCTTTTCTGAAGATCCAAATCTTTCATAATCTTCAGATAGAATTTTTCCTGGCTGGTGATTATTTCCTTTTTCAGCTTTTCCAGTTCACGAACCATGGTGTCTTCGTTCTTCACCCTGTCTCCAACACCATTTTCCATTAAGAGCAGAAATTTTATCAGCACCTGGTCTATGCTGTTTTTCACGGCTGTCCCGAGCACATTAAATTCCCGATCATAGTATTCCCGGTTTCGGCCAAACCTTTCAAGGCTCTGGATCGTTATTTCCTTTAAAGAATCCACATTGATAATGGCAAGGTTCGACATCAGTTTCCTCGATTCCTGCCCGGCTTTGGTAATTTCATAAATTGATTGTGTTGAATCCAGCACAACCTTATCCAGATTATTATTAATCACCCGATTCTGTTCATCCAGCGTTGTGGAAACCGCTTTACCGGCAGTAATAATTTCGCGGGCAACAACATCATAAAAATCCTTCTGGTTCTGAAGAGCTATTGCCGTGATTGAATCAATAGCTTCCAGTCCGCTCACTTCCACAACTCCTCTTCTGGCAATATTCTTTGCCCTTTCAAACTCAAAGGAACTGAGTTCCTGCAGCTCCCTCATTTTTGTGGACACACTCTCAAGAATAGACTGCCCTGCCTTTCTGCTGTGATAAATTGTGGTCGAAATAAGAGAAACACTGACTACCCCGAGAATCAGGACAATATGTATCAGTATCTTATATTTAATCTTTATGTTTACCGGTTTCATGGGACGCGGCCCTCCCCCCTGTCCGGTTGTAATATTTCCACAGACAGCCTGTTGAGATCCCTGGGTACAGTGAGCAACTGTAATCTATGCATATCCCTGCCGATATGTTGAACAAAACCCATATTGATATTTTCAAACCTGAAATAACTCCCCCCTTTTATCGCCTCCAGGGATTTTCTGAAAAGATCACGGTCAAAACCAAAATATTTCATCTGGGTAACAGCTTCTTGCTCACCACCATAAAAAGAAATACTTCCCGCGATTCTGAAAGTGGCTGATCTCACTGATTTCAGCCACTCCAGAACTCCGTTACGACATTGATCAATCAACAGATTTCCTTTTATTGCCAAAACCGAATAGACGACAGAATACTGTCTCGATAATTCTGCAACTGTTCCGTTCTCCTTCCCCAGTTGATCCAGGGCTAATGTCGGATATGGCTCCGGAAAAAACGCCCCGTCGATCTTCTCCTGAAAAAGGTCATTTAACAGAGACTGCAGCGGTATATTGATCACTTTGTAATCAGTCCCGTACTTGAGATACTTCCCGGCCAGGAAATGAATCAGCTGAAAATGCTCATTGGAGTAAAGATCCGGAATACCTATTATCGCTCCCTTGAACCCGGAATATTTCTTTCTGACAAACAGCCCCGACCCTCCTCTGCCTGTGGAACCTATAATCTTCACATCTATATCATCTTCATCCATCGCCAGAATTATGGGCAGGGGCAACATGGCAACATCAACAGCCGAAATTCTGAATGCGGCTTCAAGAGCTGTAAAAGAGCGATACTTTACAAGCCTGACTTCAACATATTGATAGGCAAAACGGTCACGATCAAAGGACATGATCAACGGCAGCTGGGTAACAATCGGGACATAACCGACACGTAAAAGCAGCTTTTCTCCCTGAAAGACGGGAGGTGAGGCGGAAACAGAGGATATGGGCAGACATACTGACAGGAAAAGAAAAAAAAGTTTTATCCACACCATGCTCCTGATTCTACCGGCCAGCATCGGATTTCACTCCTTCAATGGTTCGAGAACAACAGGATTTTCCTGTCGTGTCCTTGCCAGCGACCTGCCGCTGCTCTCACTGATTATTGTAAACAGATCCCATTTATTCCTGCTCTCTTCCGGCGTCTTTCCCAGGGCAATATAGGTTGGATGAATCCCCTGATGATCCCATGATCTCCAGTATTCATCACTGCCAAGAAGGGTAAAATGGTGTTCTTCAAGGGCCAGAACAATGTCATTTGCGGTAAATGAACCTGCCTGTTGGACCGCTTCGGCAAACTGCATCATATTCACCCAGGCCACCGCCGCTGAATTACCCGGCTTTTTGTGATAACGCTGCTCAAAAAGAGTCACAAACTGCCTGCTGCCTTCATATTTCTCCGACAGGCCATGATACCAGCACATGGAGGTCAGGATACCCTGCATAATTTCCGGACCGAGTTTTACAGCCATGTTAATTTCCATCAGGGGGACTACTATGGCCATGTTTTCCCGGAGACGGAGCATTGTCGCCTGCCTGAGAGAATTGACCATATCGCTGCCGAAATGGATGAGAACAAGTACATCAGGGCCGGCCCGTTTTACCTGCAGCAGTTCACTGATAAAGCCATCACTTCCAAGGGGTGTCGGCAGACTGAGTATAATCCTGCCACCGTCTTTTTCTATCACCTTGCCCAGGGAATCCTTCAGGGTCCTGCCCCAGGTATAATCAGCATAAAGAAATGCATAGGTAGCATTTGGGCCATATCGATCACGCAGGATGCCGGCTATCGCTCCTGCCGTCTGATGACCGTTGTTATACCACCTGAATGAATAACGATGTCCGTCTTTCCCGGTTGTGGCATTGGAATGTGTCAGACCGGCCATGAAAACCACCCCCCGCTGCTGACAGACCTTACTCTGGGCAATAGCGGACGCCGAGCTCGCCCCGCCGGTAATAAGAACAGCGCCGAGATCCATCAGCTCAACCGCATTCTCTCCTGCCCTGGCTGCCTCTGTGCCCGTATCCCGCACGGCATAAACAATATGACGCCCGAGAATACCACCGGACTCATTTAATATGTCAATGGCAAGCTGGTAGGCACGCAGTTGATCTTCTCCCTGCCTGGCATAAGCTCCGCTGAGGGGTATATTCAAGCCTACAAGAACTGTTTTTTCAGCTGCAGAACAACATTGAGTGACGGAGTTAAAACACAACCCCATAAATATGAGAACACGAACACCATCAATCAACCTTCTCACCATCTTAAAGCCTCCGCAACCCACTTCTGACCTGAATGTCATTTTCGGGTAACAGTTCGAAACCCGGTGGATATGGATATTACCCAATACCTCTTTCTGAATTATCCATATTTTTAAAACTCTTGTCAAATAGCAGAACTTATCAGATCGAGAGAACAGGCAGAAAAGGAAAAACTCACCAGATATACGAACTTGTTTTTTTACCCATGAATTCCACCTCGATAATCCGTTTTGCAGGACAACCGGAAACACCATAACAGACATGAAGAGGCAGCAGGTGTTCTTCCCGTGGATGACAAAACGCCGCAAAAGGGGCATCAAACCAGTGTTCCAGCCTCTCCCGACGTTCTTTTTCGCTCAAATAATCAGCAGACAGGGTTTCAATAAGCCAGTTTTCAAAGGCTTCATTCCATTGATTTTCCTTACCGACGGTGTTGTTTCTGAAGGCAGCGAGATTATGGAATGAAGAACCTGATCCGATGATCAGCAGGTTCTCCTCCTGTAAATTTCGAAGAACATTACCGATACGAATATGTTCCGCCGGGTTTAGAGAATCCAGCAGTGAAAGTTGAATACATGGTATGGCTGCCTCGGGATACATGAGCTTCAGAGGAACAAAAAAGCCATGATCGTACCCCCGACTCCCGTCAAGACCGGCAGATATACCGTTTTCCTCGAAAAGATGGAGTATTCTTTCAGCAAGTTGGGGATTTCCCGGTGCATTGTATGAGATGGAGTATGTCTCCTGCGGAAAACCATAATAGTCATACAGGAGTGGTGGAAATGTTGCCGAGAGAAGTTTTGGCTGTTTTTCTTCCCAATGGGCACTGACAACAAGAATGGCTGACGGCTGTATCAGGAAATCGGGAATTGCCTTCAGAAACGCTATTAAATTGAAATGACGCGAATCCCCCAGCAGGGGCCAGGGACCGCCTCCATGGGGAATATAAATAACTGACCCCGGTGACTCATCCCTGCAGATTTTCATTATTATTTTTTTCTTCATTTTATAACTGCCCACAAAGGTAATAACGTAACTGCTCACAGGGGTAGTAATTATATGATTTTATTACCTCTGAAGTGTAATTGCTCACAGGTGCCGCAGATTTTTGCAAGCTCTTTTGTTCGCTATAGCCTACTATGCGGACAAAAGAGACCGTGAAAAGCTGGGGTACCTGCGAGTAATTACGTCTGAATTACAGTTCAGAGGCAAAAAAATCATAGAGTTGCTTACCCCTGTGACCAAATACAAAAAGAGGTTAATGGGAAGATTGCATCAAATCCGCCAGTTTACTCGTTGTTCTTCTCATATTCAAGCTCAGTAAACGGGCAATTTTTTTAATTATCTTAATTCCCAGTGTCGGCATTTTTTCTGCAAGCAGGTCAAACCCTTTATCTGTGAGTGTTACCATGGTTGTGGCCTGTTTTGCTATGACGGTTGCAGATCTGGGAGACTTGTCAATAAGGGCCATTTCACCAATCGAGCTTCCCCGGGTAAGGCGTGCAAGAACGATATTTTCACCGAGATCACCTCTTTTCTGCACCTCCAGAACTCCGTTGACAACAAAACCCATGAAGGTCCCCTGGTCCCCTTCAACAAAGAGGTGTTCTCCACGCTGCAGGTGCACATAACTCATGTGCTGGGCGAGAATTGAGAGTTCCGTTACATTGAAACTGTCAAAAATCGGCAGACTGATAAGAAAAGAACGGGTTTCTTCTTCTGATTCGGTGAGTGTCTCAGGAGTCATAAAGATTTCGGGGAAAAAGGTAACACCTTAATTGTAACTGGTTACGGGGGTAGCAGCTATATGATTTTATGTAATTACTCACAGGTACACCATTTTCACGGTCTCTTTAGTCCGCATAGGTAGGCTATAGCGAACAAAAGAGATCGTGAAAAGCTGGGGTCGTCGTGAGCAATTACTCTTAATCTTGCAATTTTGTATTTTCTTCTTGTGAGTTCAAATCGTTTCAGGTAGAAGCATATCATATCAAAAGAACAAAAAAAAGTGTGTTTTCACCATCTTTAGGATGCTTTTTAAAAATAGAATTTCCGTTTGAAGTCATGGGACAGAGTTATTAAAAGAGGAATCCATTTTCAAGGTCCCTCCAGTGTACAATGAATTACAGGACGCTACAGTATCTTTTTTCAGTTTTTCTTGTTATCGCCTGCAGTACAAATCTATGCTCGGCCTCACCCTTTGAAGCCGAGGTGTCAAGGATTATAGACGGCGATTCCATTGTTGTTTCTAAAAATAAGAGGAAAATAGAAATACGTTTATATGGAATAGATTCCCCTGAATGGCAGCAGCATTTTTCCAGAGAGGCCAGGTCATGCCTGTCCAGGGTGATCCATGGAAAAAGCGTAGTGGTCTTTCCTCAATATAATGATTCCTATGGCAGACTGGTTGCCCACATTGAACGAAACGGAAAGAATATTAACGGTTATCTGGTTGAACAAGGGTGTGCCTGGGTTTACCCGTATTTTTGCAGGCAGAAAATATGCGATAGATGGAACAAAAAACAGAACCAGGCAAAAGAGGAACATAAAGGTCTGTGGCGGGAAGAACAACCTGTTTCACCCTGGATCTGGAAAAGGATGAACCATAAAAAAATTGAAGAGGTAGAAGAATGAGGTTGGAACTTTCCTGTTTATTCTTGGCAGTCATCTTTGCAGTTGGTTCTTCAGGAGGAACATCCAAAGCCGCTGAAAGTGTGACCTCTCGTGAAAACATGCAGAGATTAATTAAAACCAATAGTTGCAGGGGATGTGATCTTTCAGGAGTAAATCTGAACAGGGTCGATCTTTCCCATGCTGACCTGGAAGGAGCCAACCTTGAACAGGCCAGATTGTATCTGACAGATCTTTCTTCAGCCAACCTTCGTAATGCAAATCTGAAAGGGGTGGTTTTCGGAGGTACTGACCTTGGCGGTGCTGATTTAAGAGGCGCTGATTTACGGGGAGCTGTTCTTGATGGCGCCTATCTTGGAGGTGCTTTACTGGATGGAATGATAGTCACCACACAGTTGTCTGAACATTCCGATCTCACAGGAATTGAGCAGGAAGTCTATGTTGAAGATCCAGGAAGACCAAAAAAGAACCCTGTTAAAAATGAAGTCATAGTCAGGAAGAGAAGGGTTTTAAGGGAACCGCCACCAGTACTGAAAAAAATGAGAATCTCGAAACCCGAGGGGACTTATCCGAAGCCACCAGAAATAAAAAAGGCCCTTATGCCGGGGAAGATCAATCTCGGAACAGAGATTGACAGCAGGGAGGTGAGGAAAAAAAAATTCAGGAGCGGTGAGTCAATTGTTCAAGCAGAACATAAAAAGGAAAATATTGCTCCTGACAAAGAAAAAACGAAAGTGTTGAAAAATTTTCTGGATACCAACCGATGTTATGGATGCGATCTTTCCGGGATTGATTTTTCCGGAAAAGATCTGGAGGGTTCGGATCTGGAAAAAGCTGATCTGACCGGGTGCAGTTTTGCCGGAGCAGATATGGAAGGGGCAAATCTCAAAGGCGCAGTACTGGTTCGTGCCGACTTCAGGGGAGCTGACTTAAGGGGTGCTGATTTATACAAGGCGGATTTAACCGGGGCCAATATGGCTGGTGCACGTGTAGAAAATACACTCTTTGATGGCGCTGTTCTCCCCGATTCTTATGGAAAGGCAAATGGGTTATTTTTGAAACCACGAGTAGATGGCAATTAATTTCTCTCTGTTACCCCCAGCTTTACACGGTTTCTTCAGTCCGCACAGGTAGGGGCTGTAGCAAACAAAAGTCTGATTACGTATGAGACTCAGCCTGTTATTCGTGAGTCTGGGGATTGTGCCTGTTTTATCAGGCGTATTTCAAAAATCACATTAGACTGATTATAAAATGACCTGGACTGACACTTTTTCAATTGAATTCCTTATCAATTGAGATTTCCAGTGATTTTTGACCGTAGGCTAGCCTGATAAAACAGGCCCAATCCACAATTTGGCTGAGTTTCATGGGTAATCAAAAACAAAAGAGCCTGCAGAAATCCGTGGCACCTGTGGACAATTACAGTCCAGAGGGAATAGAATCATATAGTTGTTACCCCTGTGAGTAGTTACATGTTTACATATCCGCCAGTGTATCAAGGGCTTTGACTATTCTGGTGTCGTCCAGAAGACTTTCATCTCGCAGGATATTTTCTATATTGTCAAGTTTTTCCTGCAATGTGGCCACCTGAAGTTCAAGATTCTGAATTGTAGCTGAGGCCTCTGTTTCGGTAGTATTCATTGCGTGTTCAAGATCCCTGGCATTTTCCAGGATGGTCTGCAGGTTTGCTATTTTATTGAGTCGCAGAAAAAGCTCATCAAAATTGATCGGCTTTTCCAGATAATCAATGGCACCTTTTTTCATTGCATCAACGGCAGTGTCTACTGATGAATGTGCCGTAATGAGTACTACTTCCGTTTTACTGTTTATTTCTTTTGCAATTTCAAGGACCTCAATGCCTCCAATATCGCCGGGCATCATCAGGTCGGTCAAAACGACATCAAAAAAACGTGTCCTCAGGAATTTTTCTGCAACATAGCCATCTTCTGCAACAACTACCTCATAATTCTCCTTCGTCAACCGTTGCTCAAGAAGACGCCGTATAACAGGATCATCGTCTACAACGAGGATGGATAAATTTTTCATAATATGATCCCTCAGTCTATTTCTTTTGATAAAATATCGTTCTCAGGTGCCTTTTGGGGACAAAACGGGGACAGACACCTGTAAGTGATTCAGTTGAACCTATAATGAGGAATCCGTCATCTGCCAGGACATCAGCAATTTTATTGAATAGTTTTTTACGGTCCTCCAGAGTGAAATAAATGGCCACATTTCTGCAGAAAATGATATCAAATTTTCCCAGTGCATTAAACGGCAGCATAAGGTTCAGTTTGCGGAAATTGACCATAGCCCGTATTTCATCCTTAATTTTCCAGGTATCCCCGAAGAGGGTAAAATATTTTTGTAGAAATTTTCGATCAAGTCCTCTTTCAATTTCAAATTTATTGTATTTTCCAATGCTTGCCTGGGTAATTGCCGTATTGGAAATATCAGTTCCCAGGAGTTTTACGGAATAATTGGGAGCATCACCAATGAGCTCTTTGATGATGATGGCAATGGAATACAGTTCCTGACCTGTGGAGGCGGCAGCACTCCATATTTTGATGGGAATTCTGAGCCGGCCGGATTTTTCAGATCTGCGATCAATTATTTCGGGCAAAAGTTTGTGCTGGAGCAGGTCAAAAGGGCCTTTGTCTCGGAAGAACAGGGTTTCATTTGTTGATATGGCATCGATGATTTCCCGTTCAATTTTTTTGGAGGCATCACGTTTGGCTTTCTGATACAGCTCTTTGTATGAATTGCATCCGTGAGCTTCCGCAATGGAACTCAATCGTGTTTCAAAAAGATATGATTTGCTTTTATCAAGATATATCCCGGAGATATCATGGATATATTTCGATATAAGCTGCAGTTCTTCAGGGGCGATTTTAATCATGTTATTTTGAAACCGATTTGTATGACATTGTACCTAAATCCTGCAATTGGTAAGTTCGGAGTCTTCGCTTACCTGCCGAAGATGCGAGGTTCAATGGCGCTGACGTATAGGCATACTTCAAGCCATTGAAAACGAAGCAGGTAAGCGAGCCTGCGA
>NZ_JBPLBA010000054.1:0-15952 GCF_054039375.1 Desulfomarina sp.
TAACAGGCTGAGTTTCATACGTCATCAGAAAAGAATAAGTTTTTTTTCTGTTGTTTACAGGGATGAAAACCTGTGATCAATATAATAATTTCTTGTTAAAATTCAAGGAGTTTTTAATGTTTATAAAAACCGGTTTTTGGGAAAAAATAAAGGAATGTAACGGGATGGGAACAGATGAGGAAAGATTGTAACTAATTATATTTACAGATAAATTCTGCAATTGGCAAGTTTGCCGGAGATGCCAGGTTCAAAGGTGCCGATGGATAGGCATACTTCAATCCATTGAAAACGAAGCAGATTTGGTAAAATTGTCAATCCCGGAGGGCAAAGAAAATGAAAAAATATACATTCATCCAAAAAGTAAAGGAGCAGTTTCGATAGATATAACATACACTTATAATGAAATTAAATCATAGTTAAATTTTTTCATTTTCTGAAGTGCAGGATTTAGGTTACAATGAGTTTGAGTAAAAAAGAGTAAAAAAGTGAATCCTTCTGTTGAGGGATGCCTGAATCCGTCAGCATTTTTTGGCGATGCAGCCTGTTCTTTTTGATATACCGGAATATGAATTTTACGATCGTTTTTCGAAGTGTTATTAAAAAACAATTACCAAGCTGTTACTGATTCAGGGAGAGGATTTGTGAACGTAAGTAAGTCTGTTTTATAAAAAAATGACTGAAACGTTTGCAAAAACAGATATACAGTCTGCCGGGTGCCTCAGGACAATTGTTCGGGGTGAAAAGGGAATACGGTGAAATTCCGTAACGTTGGGCCAGCGCTGTAAGCGGGGACGACGACTGCTGAAATTGCCACTGTCCGTGTTTGGGATGGGAAGGCGCAGTCCGAGAGTGAACCGCGAGTCAGAAGACCTGCCCGGAAGATATGGCTTTCTTGTCCGAAAAAAGTCCGTACTGCAGTCGTTGACTGGGGTGCGGACTTTTTTATTGCCCGCTTTGACAGGAATTTTTTTTATTACCTGAATCCTGTAACAGGCAGGTTCTTAGTCTTCGTTCACCTGTTGGAAATGCGAGGATCGATGGATTCGATGTGCAGGGTTGAGGAAAAAGGAGCAATGAGGAAATGAAAACTCAGATTGAATTGGCCAGAGAAGGGAGAATTACCCGGGAAATGCAACATGTGGCGGAAAAGGAAGGCTTTGTCCCGGAAGAAATCAGAAAAAAAGTGGCAGCCGGAACGGTGGTTATTCCATGTAATCCGGCAAGACCTGAGCAGAAAATATGTGGTATTGGTGAAGGCCTGCGTACAAAAGTGAATGCATCCATCGGCACCTCCTCTGATATTGTCGATGTTGAGCTTGAGCTGAGAAAAGCGAAAATAGCTGAGGAAGAGCATGTGGACACCCTGATGGAACTGTCAGCGGGGGGAGATCTTGATATGATTCGTCGTGCCGTTCTGGATGGTTGCTTGCTTCCGGTCGGCAACGTCCCCCTGTATCAGGCTTTTGCAGACAGTATTAAAAAATATCGTAATCCAAATAAGCTTGATCCGGAATACCTCTTTGAGCTGATTGAGCGTCAATTGGCTGACGGTATCTCATTTATGGCCATTCACTGCGGAATAAACCGTTTTTCCATTGAACGATTGCGCAAGCAGGGGTTCAGGTATGGTGGACTTGTTTCCAAAGGGGGGACATTCATGGTGTCCTGGATGGAATATAATAATTGTGAAAATCCTCTTTATGAGCAGTTTGACAGGGTCTGTGGGTTGATGAAAAAGTATGATGCTGTTCTTTCCCTCGGTAATGGCATACGGGCCGGGGCAATCCATGACAGTCATGACAGGGCACAGATGGCGGAAATGATTATAAACTGTGAACTGGCAGAACTTGGCCGGGATATGGGCTGCCAGATGATGGTGGAGGGGCCGGGGCATGTTCCCCTTGACGAAATTGAAGGAAATATCATGCTGGAAAAGAGAATGAGCGGCGGGGCACCCTATTACGTACTCGGCCCTCTTCCGGCTGATTCCGGCGCCGGATATGATCATATTACCGCGGCAATCGGTGCTGCCAACTCAGCAAGACATGGTGCGGATCTCATTTGTTATATTACACCGGCGGAACATCTGGCGCTTCCGGATGAAGATGATGTGCGGGAGGGAGTACGGGCCACAAGGCTTGCCGCAAGGATCGGTGATATTGCAAAGTATCCTGAACGGAGAGAACTTGAAAAGCAGGTTGCTCTGGCCAGAAGAGACAGTGATTTCGCAGAGTATTTCAAACTGTCGATGTTTCCTGAAAAAATGCGCCAGGTTCGTGAATCACGCAGTCCTGAAAACAAGGCTACTTGTACCATGTGTGGTGATTTCTGCGCCATGGAGCGTGGTCATGCTCTTTTTAAAAATGATATACATGGAGATAAATGCAGACAAGCGGTTGAGAACTCCAATGGTTGTGGGTGAAATTCTGGCTGCTCCCCCTCACCGGGGGAGTCTGTCTCCAGGGTGAAGACGAAATCGCTTCCATCGGATTTTGCTTAGAGGTAACCATGGGTGGTATGAAAGCCATGACAGCAACGTCAGGGCCGGGAATCAGTCTTTACAGTGAGCAGATTTCTTTTGCCATAGGTGGAGAGATCTCTCTGGTTATAATTGATGTGCAGCGCCTCGGCCCGTCAAGGGGGCGGCCACCAGGGGAGCTGACGGGAGATATACAGTTCCTCCGCTGGAGTAACAGTGGAGGTCTCCCGATTATTGTGCAGGCACCTGTAGATGCTGCGGATTGTTATACCCTGAGCGTTCAGGCATTTAATCTTTCTGAACGATTTCGCTTCCCGGTTTTTCTTGCCCCAAATAAAGAAACGGCCATGACAAGGGAAACAGATCCGGGATACGGTGCAGTATCGAGGGTTTTCTTTTGTGGATATCTGGGGTGTCTGTCCTAGGCGATACAGTAAGAAAAACCGTGTGACCTTGAAAGGGTTGGAGGGTGAAATTGCTGCCTTACCTTCAGTTTTCGGTCTTATTCCGGAGAATGAACGGGATGAGTTTGCTGATCATTACGGCAGGAGGAGTGCAGGGTTGTCTCTGCCCCCGGGCCCTGTGAATAAGGAAGGACAATTGCAGTGGATTTCAAGAAATTACACATTCCTGCTGTGTGCTGGGCTTTGATTTCCCTGGCGATACTGGCAGAGGAAAAAAGTCTTATTACAGAAAAAATGCTCAGAAAAGGTCTTGCCTGCAGGTTCAGGGGAAATCTCTGGAAGAAGCAGAACATTTCCTGAATCAATTTTTCAGCCGAAAATACTCATTCCCCTGGGTCCGTCCGTGAATAGTGACTACCGGGCTCTTGCTCTTGGTCTTCGTTTTTTGGGAAGGTTGTTATCTGTGCTTTTTTCTCTTTTACTTCTGCCGGAATGCGGCTTTTGTGGACGTGTTGGACCTGTCAAATCGGACTGGTGAAAAAAGACATACCAGTCATCTCTTTTAACCCTTTGTTTTCTAGCAAGGGTGCTGGTGTCTTTGTTTTTTGTCCACCATTTGCTCAGCCGATCAGATGCCTGCCACAGAAGGTGAAATCCTCCCATGTACAGTACAAATCCGGCAAACACTGTTCCAGGTTCCATTTTATCACCTCGTGTTTTCCCATGAGTGTCCGGTGTCAGGATGTATTGCAGACTTCCATTAGGAGATAAAATTTCTGACACCACCACTGCCAAGTTTTTTTACAATCAGAGTTGGACTGGTTGAAAGTGCGGTAACTCTTTCAACAATTGATCCGAAAAACATCCGTTCAAGAGCTGTCCTGCTGTAGGAGCCGAGAATTGTCAACTGAATATCGTTTTCTTCCGCATAGGTGACAATGTTTTTATAAGGAGTTCCATCCCTCAGTTCTGTTACGGTGTTGACTTCCAGCTTACGTCCCTGCTCAGCGAGACTCTGAAGGGTTGAAAGAGCCTTTCTCCGTGCTTCCTTGAGGACTCCGTATCGAAGACTCTTGTCCAGTGGGATATCCACGACAGTAAGCATGTGGACTGTGCTGCCGTAGCTCATTGCCAGATCAAGTGCCCTTTGTGCCGCTTCCATGGAGTGTTTTGATCCGTTGATACAGACAAGTATCCTGGAAAAATCAATGGTGGAATTTTCGGGAACAGTTAACACATCACATGGACTGAGACTGATGATACCGGCAGTAGTCCTGCTGAGAAAAACTCGTTCCATACTGTGTCTTTTCTGACTTCCGATGACGATAAATTCCGCTCCTGTCTTTTCAGCCCAGTTGACGATTTCATCTGCAGGATCTCCATGGCGAAGGACTGTTTCAAGCACCATGTTGCAGGAGGCCGCATAGTCCGCGGCCTCCTGCAGACACTGCTGGAATGGCTGTCTAAGCTGGGTGTCAGTATTTTTCAGGGTCAGACGGTTCAGGTCTCCTTCATATCGGGGAGCAACTGAGAGTGCTGTCAGTTCAGCACCCATGGATGAAGAGAGTCGCAGGGCTTCCCTGACAGTGCTTTTAACCGGTGAAACCGGATCAATTGCCACTAGAACAGTACTGACGGAACCAGCCATGATTATGCCTCTGATGCAGCCGCAGCATATGCAGCTTTTTCCTGGCTGCGCGCTTTGAAAAGGTTGTAAAGAATGATGAATGCACCGACCAGCAGAGCAATAACCATAATACCGTAACTGATTTTTGACATGAGTGCGACATTACTGTTGGCGATATGGGTGATATCGAGCTGGTTCATATATTTCGGCATAGCCAGGAATCGACTGACTGCAACAATCAGCATGATTGTGGCCATAACAAACTTAACCATATAGTCTTTGACATATGTGGTTCCGATGGCCCCAAGCTGTACACCGAAAAGTGATCCGGCAAGAATAAGAAGGGTAAGACGGATATCGACCATGCCGTAATATGCCCACAGCAGGGTTCCACCAAGGCCCATGACGAAAGCTATGACAAGTTCGGTGGCTGAAGCGACAATACTGGTTACACCGATGACATACATGAGACCAGGAACGCCGATGAATCCGCCTACGGCAATGGTGGCAGCCAGCATACCCGTTGCGAGGGCGACAGGAGCCAGGAACCAGAAGCTGATGCGGAGATTGATGCGTTTAAAGGTGATCATTGGCCACAGTTCAATTTTCTGCAGTTTCTTGGCAAGTACGGGTTTGCTTGTATCACCGCCCGATCTCATGATTTTGATGGCATCGCGCATGACAAAGGAACCTACTACGACCAGTACCGCGACAAAGGCGACGCTCACATAGAGGTTGGAGCCGGCATCACCCCAGGTGTCTCTGATGAATTTCTGGAAACGAATTCCCACCTGGACACCGACCTCGGCGATTATACCCATGATTACACCAAGTTTGATGTCCACCTGACCATAACGGTACCGTTTGATGGCGCCAACCAGGGCTTTAGGGAATTTATGGCACATGTTACTGGCCACAGCTACTGTTCCGGGTACACCCAGACTCATCATTCCCGGAGTAAGAACAAATGCTCCACCGGAGCCGATAAAGCCACTGACGAGGCCCCCGACAAAACCGACCAGGATAAGGAATATAGCTGAATAGAGATTTAAATCGATAAATTGAAGTGCTTCCGTCACTGGACCATGCATGATTTTTCTCCAATACGTTTGAAAATAAAATGATAAAGATAAAATAATTTTTGATTACGTACAGAACTCAGCCGTGCTGAATTTCGTGGGTAATCAGGAAATAATTAGTTAGTGCCTGTCCATAGTTGGTCTTTTTGCCCGATATCTGCGTTGCCCGAAAAATTTTATTCTCGGAGGTAAGCGTAGACTCCGATATCAATTATATGCCTGCGGTAAAATTTCCCGTGCGCCTTGATCCCGAACAAAAATCCTCATTTCTGGATAGACACCGGTTATGCATTGATCTGTGCCCTGGGGCGATCGTCTCTGCGCTTCTGTACAGTATCAGCAGACTTTTCACGTTTCTCAGCAAGATCGTCTGCCGCTTTCTGGGACCCCTCAATACCGAGCATGGACCAGAAAGCACTTGTAAAGCTTCCATGGAAATAGGAAAAGGCAAAAACTGTAGCTACAGGCAGTATGGCATACCAGCCACCCCTGGTGTAGTATTCCATGACAGTTTCACTACTGGTAAAAACCGCCGCATAGAGAGCGGCGGAACCGAGTCCGAAGATCAGACATTTTTTTGCATAGCGTGTTCTTTTGGCGGACATTGGAAAACCTCCTGTGTTTAAATTATTGAAATGATGTCTCTTTTTATATAATGGATTTCCTTTCCCGGATTGGGTATAGATGACACTGAAAACAGGAACCGGTGCTTTTCTGGTTACCTCAGAGCGCCGGATACCTTTGTCAATTACTATGAAATCAATACGTTTTGCCGAATAACATAGTCGATGGACAACTTTTCCCACCTTTCCTGATTCTTCCGTGTAACTGAAAAACACCGGTTTTTCCCGGGCCTTTTCCTTGAAAATGGTGGCACTCTCTCTGACGGCCCTGCTGAAATGTCGGGCGCGGGCACCGCCATCCGGAAGAAAGGGAAGAGTGTTGACGTATACTGCGTGTATTGCTCTGTTAAGACGCTCGGCAACGCTGATGGCGTAATCCATGACCGGTTCAGTGAGGTGTCCCTTGCTTGTCACCACGAGAATTCGTGGTATGTTGGGTGCTGGTGTCTCGGTTGTTTCACCGGTTTTTTCGTTCATGTCATGTCTGGTCATAACAATCCTGGCAGATTAACTGTAAGATTACTTGTAACTCCTAACAGGGGCGGCAACTCTATGATTTTGTTACCCCTGAACTGTAATTGTTTACAGGTGCAAGTTAAAAACAATATTTCAATATCTATGCCAGGTTGTATTTATTGCGTAACATGTTTGAAATAAAAGAAATAAAGTATGACAGAATTTTACCTGGTTATAGAGTGTTGCGTATTGCAACGACTCCAGGTTTTTGCTGGTGCAAAAAGCAACATCCGTTGCGTATTGTAACATTACCACTTGGTGGTGATTTGCCGGAGGGTTGTTTCCTTTATGTGCGCAACCAGGAAAACAATCAGGCGGCATCACCATCGGACATTCATGGATTGAGGCGAAGTTTAAAAAAGATATTCTGGCATCGAAAATGCTTGCAGTTGAACAATGACCGTAAGCCAGTGTCCCGTCAACACAGCTCTGACGTATCTTGCTTGTCCTTTTTCACGTCATTTCATTGTTGACTTGATACTAGTCACGAAAATAATTGAAACGGGAGCAGTTGTTATGTTTTTCAAAAAAAAACATGAGCAGGATGATGGCCAGCCTGAAGAAAAACCACGGGAACAGACACAACTGGAAAAGGTACGGCAACAGATAAGAGAGGCGGAATTACCCCGCGAGGCGAGAGAGGCGGCAGAAAAGGAGGTTGAGAAACTGGAAAAAACCGATGCTGCTGTAGCGGAATACTCCATCGGTTGCAACTATATTGATTTTATTCTTTCCCTGCCCTGGAATACATCGTCCACCGGTAACTTCGATGTTTCAAGGGCGGAAACATTGTTGAATACACGTCACTGCGGCCTTGACGAAGTCAAGCAGCGAATTCTTGAATTTCTCGCAGCTAAAACCCTCAGGGGGGCTGTACAGGCAAGAATTCTTATTGTAGATGATGAGGAGATTGCCCGAACCAATATGGAACATGTTCTGCTGAAAGACGGTTACAGCTGTTTTCTTGCATCGAACGGTCTTGATGCTCTGGAAATACTTTCCGGTGGAGATATTGATCTGGTGATCACCGATCTGAAGATGGATCGTATGGACGGGATGGAACTTCTTGGCCATATCAACCGAGTTTCTCCTGAAACTCCCGTGGTCATGGTGACCGGATTTGCCACAGTCAATTCAGCCGTGGAAGCTCTGAAAAGAGGAGCAGCACATTACCTTGGAAAGCCGCTAAATCTTGATGAACTGCGCAAAACCGTCAAAGAAGTACTGGAAAAGAGGTTAATGAATGAGATGGGTAAGGGACCCATCCTCTGTTTTACCGGTCCTCCAGGGACGGGTAAAACTTCTGTTGGTAAGGCAATAGCTGAAGCCCTCAATCACCATTTTGTCCGCATGTCTCTGGCTGGTCTGCGTGATGAGGCTGAACTTCGTGGTCACCGGCGAACCTATGTGGGTGCCATGCCGGGGCGAATCATCACTGAACTGAAACGGGCAGGTGTTAATAATCCGGTTTTCATGCTTGATGAGATAGACAAGATCGGTCAGGATTTCCGGGGAGATCCAGCGTCTGTCCTTCTCGAAGTGCTTGATCCAGAGCAGAACGTTAAATTTATGGATCATTATCTTGATCTGCCTTTTGATCTCTCAAAAATTATGTTTGTTGCAACAGCTAATGATCTGTCGAGACTGCCGGGTCCTCTTCTAGATCGTATGGAGATAGTTGAGTTCTCCGGATATACGGAAAGGGAAAAAAAAGATATAGCCAGACAGTTCATGATTCCCCGGCAGTTAAAGGCAACCGGATTGAACCGGGTGGCTATACAGTTCTCTGATGATGCAGTATCAAGAATTATTAATGATTATACGAGAGAGTCCGGACTGCGGGGGCTTGAGCGGGAGATAGCAAATATCTGCAGAAAACTTGCTCTGGTTTATCTGAACAGTGACGGAAAGGATGAGTTTCTCAATATTGATGGAGAAGTTATCAGGGGATTTCTCGGGCCCAGGAAATATCATCGTGAAGCAGCCGAGGTCGGGAACAGGCTCGGTATCACCACAGGTCTGGTCTGGTCAGAGGTTGGAGGGGAAATAATAAGTGTTGAATCGGCGCTGATGCCGGGAACCGGTCATCTTATTCTTACCGGTTCCCTGGGGGAAGTTCTGCGTGAATCGGCCCAGGCCGCTCTCAGCCTTATTCGCAGCCGAACCGGGGAATATGGTGTTCCCGACGATTTTTTCAAGGCCAGTGACCTGCATATCCACCTGCCTTCCGGGGCTGTTTCCAAAGACGGACCTTCTGCCGGGATCACAATTTTTGCCGCATTACTGTCTCTTCTTACGGGAAGGGTGGCGAGAGCCGACACAGCCATGACCGGGGAAATGACTCTCAGTGGCAGAATATTGCCCATAAGTGGTATCCGGGAGAAACTGCTGGCGGCCCAGCGGGCTGGAATTTCAAGAGTTCTCCTGCCGGAAGCCAACAGGGATGAAGTGGAAATACTGTCCGACGATGTGAAGGAAGGGCTTGAAATAATTCTCGTGCGGGTTGTGGATGAGATTATTGATCATGTCCTGGCAGAGATAATAAAATCATAGAGTTGCCACCCCTGTGACCAATTACGAACAAATGGGTCGGGTGGTGGAACTCAGGCATCAGGATTTTCAAGATCGTATCGTTTGATTTTCCGCCAGAGGGAAACCCTGTCTATACCGAGCAGTTTTGCGGCTTTTGATTTGTTTCCTTCGACCTTGTCCAGAACTTCACGGATATAGCTTTTTTCATGCTCCACAAGTGACGGCCAGGGATCGCTGCCAGACCGGGTAGGAATGATCATATCGTTTCGCAGATCGATTGGAAGATGGGGGGGCATGACAATGCTGTCATGGCATTCTATAAGGATTCTCTGGGCGATATTCTCAAGTTCTCGTATATTTCCGGGATATTCATATTGTTTGAGTCGTTCGATAACTTCACCGGAGAGTTGGGGGATATCTTTTCCAGCATGGGCATGCTTGACCATGAAGTGATTCACCAGCAGAGGGATATCATCCCGGCGCTGGGCAAGGGGTGGGACGCGAATCGTGATAACATCAAGACGGTAAAAGAGATCCATTCTGAAGGTTCCGTTCTCCGCCTCCTGTTTCAGGTCTTTGTTGGTTGCCGCAAGAATCCTTATATCAATGGGAATTTCTCTGGATCCACCAACCCTTCGCAGGGTTCTTTCCTGGAGAACCCGCAGCAGCTTGACCTGCATGGAAAGGGAAAGTTCACCTATCTCATCAAAAAAGACTGTGCCGCCCTCTGCCAGTTCCAGGAGTCCTTTCTTTTCTCTGTTTGCCCCTGTAAAGGCTTCTTTTTCATGGCCAAACAGTTCATTTGTTATCAGCTCTTCGGTAAATGCACCGCAGTTAAAGGCAACAAAACGACCCTTTGAACGTGGACTCAGTTCGTGAATTGTTCTTGCCACCAGTTCTTTGCCTGTTCCTGTCTCACCCAGAATCAGAACATTACAGTCAAGCTGTGCCACCTGGGTTATTCTTTCACGCATGGCCTGAACAGCAGGGCTCTGGCCGATGATCCGGGACGCCCCTGTACTGTCGGACAGCTGTTTTTTCAGGGAACGGATTTCTTTCTGCATGCCACTTTTTTCAAGAGCCTTGCCGACCAGAACCTTGAGTTCTGCCACGTTGACAGGTTTAGGCAGGTAATGGTACGCACCCTGTCGAATTGCCTCAATGGCTGTTTCTACACTGGAATAGCCCGTGATGACCACTACTTCTGTCGCCGGCCACTTTTTTTTGGTTCCGTTGAGAACAGCGATACCGTCTTTTCCCTGCATCCGTAAATCGGTAAGGACCAGGTCGACTTCTCTTTCTTCAAGGAGTGAAAGAGCGACCTCTCCACTGTCGGCGACGACAACATCATACCCTTCCTTTTCCATGATCAGGGCCAGGTTTTCCCTGGCAATGGCTTCATCATCCACGACAAGGACGGTTTTTCGGTCTGAAGAGGTCATTTCACGTAATTGTTTCTAACCCAGGGGGAGTTTTATATAAAAAGAAGCACCCTCTCCGGGAGTGCTTTCAACGGATATTTCTCCGTGGTGCCTCTGGATTATACCGTAAACGACGGAGAGGCCAAGACCTGTTCCCTTGCCTTCTTCTTTTGTGGTGTAAAATGGGTCGAACAGCTGTCCGCGTATTTCCGTCGGAATACCCTGACCGGTGTCGGTAATTTCTATAAACACACAGTCTTCCTGCTCATCGACTCTGGCACCAATGGTAATTGTTCCCTGGTGCTCAATTGACTGGGAGGCGTTGATGAGAAGATTGAGGAACACTTCCTGCATTCTCTGGATATCCACAGGAAGAACCAGGTCTTCCGGGACATCGACTGTAATGATAATATCTGCAGGAATCTGACTTTTTACCAGCTCTACCGCCCGATTGACGATATTGATGAGTGACGAGGGGCGCAGGGTGAATTCCTGCAGTCTGGAAAATTCCAGCAACCCCTTGACTATATCTCTTGCCCTGTGGGTTTCCTGTTCAATGTTTTTCAGCATTCTGCGGATCAGTTCCCGGTCGTTGGATTCCATATCGTCAATAGCGATCTGGCATGAAGTGGAAATATTATTCAGGGGATTATTAAGCTGATGGGCCACACCGGCAGTCAGCGTGCCGATTGAAGAGAGTTTTTTTGACTGGACCAGCTGGTCCTGCCTGTGTTCAAGTTCCTGAACCATGGTATTGAATGCTTCCATGACCTGTTGCATTTCGTCCCTGGTGGCAGGGATTTCAAGTTTTTTGAAACGTCCCTGGGCGATATCCTTTGTGGCTTTTTTGATGATGGTCAGCGGATCGAAAATCCGTGAAAAAATAAGAAAAGGAATGAGAATGCTCAGCAGGATGGCAATGGCGGCCCAGATGACCAGTTGCTGTTTGAGTTCTTTCAAGATTGAATAGATCTGAGCGTGTTCGAATTTAACCAGATTTTCACTCAGTCCAACCATCTGCTGACCCTGTAGCCTGATTTTTTCAATTATATTCTTATGCAGATCTGGATTTGCGGGGTCTGTCCTGGTGAACAACCTGAAACTTCTGCGGTAAGTTTCGAGATGACTGCTGAGTTCTTCCAGCATGGGGGCCACTTTCAGTTTTTCCACCTTGTCGGACATATCTTTCTGGGTCTTCAGGGCCAGGTCTATATATTTTGCATTTTCCTGCAGTGCCTGGGGAGTATTGTACAGCAGGTAATTTTTTTCATACCGGCGAACTTCCAGAATGATATTATTGAGTTTATAGGCCAGACCCATGATCTGCAGTTTTTCCTCTGCTGTGCGCAGATCTTCATGGGAAATGTATCCGATCACCAGGATCCCAATCACGTAACATATATGTATGAATTTGAATCTGCCGATGAGGCTGAGGCGCAATGGTCTGAACACAAAATACTCCACTGCTTGGCACTGAAGGCTGACGATGAAAGGCTACAGGGCTCAAGAACTTGTTTATCTGAAGAAGGCCACTTAAAAAATCATGCTGCAGAAGGTTGTATCCCTGCAGTCGGTTTTTCCATCATTGTCCATGGCCCGGCTGTTTGATCCGGCCATGTGCCGGTTTATTGCGAATTTCCAGTGAAAGAATGACCGGGGCTTTGGGCCCGGCTGCATCGATCAGGGAAAAATATTATTTTTCACCCTTGTACTTACCAAAATATAAAGGAAAAGTAAATAGTTGTGAATTGCAGTTGAATAGTCATTCATTTTTATGATTTCATTGCTGAAAATCATACAGGGACGCCTGGAAAAGTGTTTTCGTGTACTTTTGACCGGGCGAAGAAAACAGTTCCCCTGCCGGTCCGCTTTCAACGATTTTCCCATTCTGCATGACAACTATATAATCAGCCATGGTCTTTATAACGCGAAGGTCATGGGATATAAAGATATAAGTCAGGTTGTGTCTTTTTTGAAGCATGAGGAGAAGATCGATAACCTGGGCCTGAATAGTAACATCAAGCGCTGATGTCGGTTCATCCAGGATCAGCAGTTGTGGTTTCAGGATAATGGATCGGGCTATTGCAATCCGCTGGCGTTGTCCTCCGGAAAATTCATGGGGATATCGATTGATTATATCCGCCTTCAGTCCAACTTCTTCGAGTGTCGCAAGGATTTCCGCTCTTCTTCCAGCCCGGTCAAGTTCCGGAAAATGGATTTTCAGCCCTTCTCCGATTATCTCTTCTACAGTGAGCCTGGGGGAAAGGGAAGAAAAAGGATCCTGAAAAACTATCTGCATGTGGCGGCGCAGGTTTCGTATCTGTCTATTATTTAACTGTGCCAGGTCTTTTCCGTTGTAAATGATTTTGCCTTGACTGGGGGTCAGTTTCAAAATGGCAAAGGCGAGGGTTGTTTTTCCTGACCCTGATTCACCAACAATACCGCATGTGGTTCCCCTGTGAAGTCGTATGTTTGCTCTGTCAACTGCAGTGACACCGGTTTTTTCACGTTTGAGGAACTGGTCCCAGCTGCGGGGAGTGGAAAAAAAACAGCTGAGGTTTTCTGTTTCAAGGAGCAATGGAGATTTAGAGATATCTTTCTGTTTATGCTCCCTGGTTGCGAGGGAAAGAAGTTGACCTGCGTAACTGTCCACGGAAGAAGAGAAGAGCTGCTCAGTGTTTCCCTGCTCAATGATGACGCCGTTTTTCATCAGGGCAAGCTGATCGGCATTCTTTTTAACCAGGGTAAGGTCATGGGAAATAAGGAGGAGGCCCATGTTGAATTCCACCTGGATATCATGAATGAGCTGCAGGATCTGGGCCTGGATAGTGACATCAAGAGCAGTTGTCGGTTCATCGGCAATCAGCAGTGCCGGTCTGCAGGCCAGAGCCATGGCTATCATGACCCGTTGCCTCTGACCACCTGACAGCTGATGGGGATAGGCGGTCATGTATCGTTTGGAATCAATGATGCCGCACCGGTCCAGCAATCGTATGGCTTCTTTTTCCGCCTCTTTCTTTGTCATCCTGCGGTGGATGCGAAGGGGTTCGAGAATCTGGTTTCCCACGGAGAAAACGGGATTAAGAGAACTCATAGGTTCCTGGAAAATGATGGCAATCCGGTTTCCCCTGATCAGGCGCATTTCCTCAAGAGAGAGTTTTTGCAGATCCCTGTTTTCAAAAATAATGGAACCGGTAGTTCTTACAGAACTGTTTTCTTCAAGAAGACGCAGGATACAGTAGGCTGTGACAGATTTTCCGGAGCCTGATTCCCCGACAAGGGCTGTTGTTTTACCCCTGGAAATAGTGAAGGAGATATTGTGGAGTACCTGGGTTTGAACAGGGATATTTTCTTTGTTCCGTCCATGGAACCAGAGGTTTAAGTTATTGACGGTCAGCAGCATGGGCAATCCGGCTCAATAACGGATTTCAAAAGAGCTGCACGATTTATCTGCTTTAACATCATATACAAGCACTTCATCCACCCGGGAATGGGGAGATCCCTCATGGAACCAGTTGAGCATTGATTTGATCAATTCTTCCTCCCCGAAGAGAAGGGCTTCAACAGAACCATCGGCAAGATTACGGACCCAGCCAGTTAAACCTAGGCTGGTGGCCTGTCTCTTTGTGTAGTCACGGAAAAAAACACCCTGAACTTTTCCTTTTACTATGACTTTTTTCGTAATCATGTGTCTTGAATTTAGGGTTATATGCTTCAGAGCACCTTGAAAAATCGCCTTTTCACACGATCCCGGCATTACAGGGAAACGAAAATGTCCGTGTTCCCGGAGTTTGAATGAAAAAAGAATTAAAGATTCAGTTTTTCGATGGATCAGGGAGACCCGTTACTATGGAGAATGGCCGAAATCTCGTGGCTGGCAGCTTTGGCCATTTCATTGAACGATGTCGTCATTCCTATATCATAGCGGGTTTCAGAAAATTTTTCTATACGTACTACTTTTCCAATCAGGAGAACGGATGAATTATGTCCTGTTTCCACCTTGACTTTGATCAGGGCACCGATGGGAAGCGGGTGGTTGTTTTCAAAAAGAATTCCACCAACACAGATATCCTTGCTCTTCCCGGAAAAGGGGACTGAATCCTTAAAGTCGAGTTCTTTCACAAGTATCGGCTGGCTGATTTTTACCCGGAGGTAGCGTCTTTTTTCTTTTTTGAAATGGGAGATCCTGTTTTTCCCGGCCCCTTTGGAGAGATAGAGGGCACTGTCCGCCATGGACAGCAGTTGGGTGGGATTGTCTGAATTGAGAGGGTATGAGGCCAGGCCGCCACTGATGGTTATCCTGACGATGTCATCGTTATGGTAAAATGGATGCAGTTCAATCTCCTTTCGTATTCTTTCCGCAAGGATAAACGCATTGATACTGTCTGTGTGGGACATGAGAAGAATGAATTCTTCACCACCGAATCTGGCCGCAATATCGCTGTCCCGTTTTTCCAGATTAATAATGGAAGCAGTTTGTTTCAAAATTTCATCCCCGGTCAGATGGCCGTATGTATCATTAACCTCTTTAAAATTATCGATATCAAGAAAAAGTATTGTGAGGTCGGTATTGTACCGTTTTGCCAGGGAGAGCTGTCGGACAAATGTCTCGTCAAAATATGTTCTGTTGAAAAGGCCGGTGAGCTGATCGTAAATGGTATCGCGTATTACATTTTCATAGTATGTGGTTTCGATGAGACGCGGGTGGGAGAGGTGTTTTGTTGAGGTTTGCAGAAAATCGCTGAGGGCGGTCGTAATGTCGACATATCTTCCCAGGAGTTTTATGAGTTTCAGTCTGTGCTCCAGGGTTTTCTGCCAGAATCGGGCGCCTTTCTCTTCCGGAATGTCTAGCCCTGCCAGAATTTTGAAAACTGCGGTGTATACTTCAGGACCGGAAATTCGTGAATAATCGTCGATTTCGGCAATAAATTCCTCATCGCTTCCGGCTTCCACCATGTACTTGTAAACTGTACTTTCCGTCTGGTTCATGCAGTTGTATCAAGCTCCCTGTTGTTTTCAGACTGTATTTTTGTGAACAGCAAATTAATAACATAAAAATGGAGTTATGTACAACAGGAACTTTTTTATTTAACCCAGGAACTGTTTTAACCCCGAGGGCATTAATCGGAGTTCATTCATGATTACGGTCATCCTCCGCCGATCATTGGAAAGATGGCCAGCATGCAGTTTTCGTCCAGTGTTGAATCGAAAGCTGCATGCCTGGAATTGATCATCAGTACACCGACCTCTTCCCGGTCAATAGCAAGGGAG
>NZ_JBPLBA010000055.1:0-35760 GCF_054039375.1 Desulfomarina sp.
TCAGCCTCCATTGGATTTATAAACCTGCTGAACGAACTGGAACAGGCCATCCAGTCGGGACTGTGCGGTATAATGATCCATCACCAGCGGATGAACAGAAGTGCCTTTGATTTTCTCGATATCCTCCTGGAAGAAATAGCCCGTTGTCCCTCCTTTGTTCCCGTTCTGTTCACTGATCTGCTTCCTGACGGAAGCAGTATTGACAAGACGACAGGAAAAAACTAGACTCAAAAAACAGCCACGTATTTTCAGATAATCACAGAAGAAGGGAGGATGCAATGAGACGCCTGGTAGAACTTCCTTTGCGCAAATCCATCCAGATGGCCTACCAGTCAATCCGGGTCCGTTTCTTCCGCTCAATGGTCACTACCATGAGCCTTGTCCTGGCAGTAGCCTTTCTTGCCTTTATCCAGGTGGGTAATAATATCGCCCAGGGAGCTCTCTCCAGTGGAGACACGGAACTGATCCATATTCTCACGAAAATCGGTTTTGATATCTCCCCGGGCGAGAGTACAGTGACCGGCTCCGCCAAGCAGAAATGGATACTCTTCCTCTCCCTTCTTGTCTGTGTGGTCGGTATTGTCAACGCCCAATTGATGTCTGTAACAGAACGATTCCGGGAAATAGGGACGTTGAAATGCCTGGGGGCCCTGGATCGCTTCATCGTCCGGATTTTTCTTCTTGAAGCTGCAATAATGGGAATAAGCGGAGCCGTTCTTGGATCTTTCCTGGGAGCTCTCACCGCACTGGCCACTTCTCTTGCACGGTTTGGATATTCATTTTTGCCATATATCCCGTGGGAAGCGATAGGGACAACCATGGTTCTCACGGTGTGCACAGGAACATTTTTAAGTCTTCTGGGCGTTCTCTACCCGGCAATAATCGCTGCCCGCATGCGTCCGGTTGAAGCAATGCGGGTTGAACAGTAGCCAGAATTCGTACGCTGTTTCGGGCGGCACCACAAAGTAATTCATAATTACATTTTTTCATTTTCTGAAATGCAGGATTCAAGTACGAATTTAACGATTGTATTCCAATATGCTGTCAAATTATAATCACGAAGTTATCACGTATTCAGGAAAAGGCGGATGAGTAATAAAAAATGGCTGATACAAAAAAAATAGTTCGAGTCAGTGAAGTCACCAAGAACTTTGACCTGGGCAAAATAGTTGTAAAAGTACTGAAAGGAATTGATCTTGAGATTGAAGAAGGGAAATATATTTCCATCATGGGCCCTTCAGGCTCCGGTAAGTCCACTCTTTTCAATATGATCGGCGGCCTGGATAAACCGACCAGCGGTAAGGTGTTCATTGATGAGGTGGACATCGCCCAACTGGATGCCTATGAACTGGCCTGGCTCCGCTGCCGAAAAATCGGTTATATTTTTCAGACATTCAATCTCATCCCTGTCATGACAGCCCTTGAAAATATTACCCTGCCCATGACATTTGCCGGGATAGGCAGTGATGAGGCGCTGGACAGGGGAATGGCCCTGCTGGAACAGGTGGGACTCTCCGGTAGACACGGACATCGGCCATCGGAGTTGTCCGGCGGGCAACAGCAGCGGGTTGCAGTTGCAAGGGCCCTTGCCAATACGCCGTCGATCATTCTGGCGGACGAGCCGACGGGCAACCTGGACCTCACCACCGGAGAAGACATAATCAGTATGCTTAAAGAACTCAGTGTAGAACGTGGTGTCACGGTTATTTCCGCTACCCATGATTACAAAATGCTCAATGTTTCCGACCAGGTTGTCTGGATACGGGATGGACGGATAGACAAAGTACAGCAGCGCGAGGAGCTCAACATACGTACCGGCAAACTGGAAACCGCCGACACATAATCCACCCATGGATTCCTACCCTTATAATTTTATGACGTTATTTTTTCGCCCCTCTTTTCCCGTTTTCTGCCTCTTTCTTCTCTGCACCAGTCTCATCTGGAACACTTCGGCGATGGCCGAAACACACAATACCGGGGATTCCGTCCGGGCAACAATTGAAGAGCTGAGCGGATACGGAAGCAGAACAACCGGTTCCAGAGGTTATGAAAAGGCTGCAGAATATATTGAAAAGAAAATGCGGTCAATGGAACTTGAACCAGCTTCCCATTACTACGAAATTCCTGTACGCCGTTTTCTTGGAGCACAACTCAACTTCAACGGAAAAACTCTTCCCCTCCAGCCGTTCATTTATAACACAATCACTCCGGAAGCAACCGACGGAACCCTTTCCGGCCCGCTCTATTATGTCCGCCATGGTGATCTCAAGGATCTGGATGGGAAAAAGATCCGTGATGCAATCATCCTCATGGACTTTGATTCGGGCCATAACTGGCAGCTTCTGGCTTCCCTCGGGGCCAGGGCCCTTATTTATGTCGGCAGCAGAGAACCAAAGGGTAAAGTCTTTTTTACAGAGAAACACGAACTCTCACCTGTCCAGTTTCCATGCTTCTGGATGAGCCGGCAAAGGGCGGACGAAATTTTCGGGCCTTTAACGGACCTCCCCCCGGGCAGAAAACCTGTCGGTCAGGTGGAACTGCGCTGTTCAACCGTCTGGGAAAACTACCTTGCCCGAAATATCTATGCGATCATCCCCGGAAGTGACCCCAAACTGAAAGAAGAACTGTTAATCCTTGAAGCATTCTTTGATAATAAAGAATATGTGACAGGAGATTCACCCGGTGCCGACAGTGCAACTTCCATTGCCACCCTCCTGGAAATCGGCAGGGACCTGAAAAAATCTCCTCCTGATCGCACGGTCATGCTCCTGGCCACCAGCGGCAACAGCCAGACTCTTGCCGGAATGCGGGACGCCATATGGAGTATGAATGAACGTTCCAGAGAACTGCGCAGATATAAGAGGAAACTGCAGAAAACAATATCAGCAAGTGGCAGGAACCTGAATCTCCTGAAAAGTATACGTTTTCCACTCGCAGCTGATACCAAAAGAGATCTTTATCTGAAAAAAGCAATAGGCCAGGAACTGAAACTGCGTGTTGATCGTCTTTCAACCAGGCTCATGCAGCTACGACTGGCAAAGAGGACAGAAGACACTTCTGGAATGATCAGGGAACTTGCCGAAGAGAGAATGTCCTACCGTCGCCTGGAATGGATTGAAGATTTTCACAATCTGGACAGCAGGCAGATGGATATGCTCAACCGGGTTATCCCCTCCGCAATAGAGAAGAATGAACTCAGAATAAAAGATGCAAAACGCCAGCTCAAGGCACTGAAATCAGCAAAAATGTTTCGTTCACAGGTTCGGGAATATGAGGAGGTGGCCGCCGTCATCAGCCTGCATCTTTCCAGCCATGGAAACGGTGTTGGCGGGTTTCACAGGGGCTGGCTCTATCCCCTGAAAAAAACCATTAACCGGACTGGAATTTACAGTACCGTTGCCGATATTTTTGAAACAACAAAAGTGGTTGACACCTCTCTTGCCCGCTACCGGAACAGCCTCAGGCCGACACGTATGCGCAGCTGGGATTCCTGGTTCTTTGATAAACCCGTTCTCGGAGGAGAGGTCAGTGCCCTCGGTGGCTACCTTGGCCTCAGCCTTGTCACCACTGGAGACAGCAGAATCCTCTGGGGAACTCCTTACGATACGACGGATCATATAAACTGGCCCTATCTTCATGACCAGACCAACCTGGTCAACAGCCTCATTCGGAAATTAACCAAAGCACCGAAACTGCATGGCGACAAACTTCCCCGAAACGGTTTTTCCACCCTGACAGCCCGAACCAACCTGCTTCTCCAGGGTGAACTCTTTGCCGACTATCCTGCCGGGAAAACAACCATCCTCGCCTACCAGGGACTGAACCGCTATTATGCCATGGTCGACGAATCCGGCTATTTCCGTCTCAAAGGTTTTGCCGACAAGAAAAATGTCCTCGACAAACTGATTATCGAAGGGTACCGGTTTGACGAAGCAACGGGAAAGGTTATCTGGGCAATAGATAAAAAAGAAACAGGAAAGGTCAATTACCGGTTGAAGATCCTGCGGAAATCCATGAAAACTGACCTGATCCTGTTCAAATGCCGGCAAACCACGATTTTCGATCTTTTAGAACCTCGAAGCTTTGCCCATATGACAAAGCTGCATCTTTATGACGGCCGGCGGGACGGCCCACCCCAGCATTTCTGGTACAGCAGGATAGACACCAGAGATTCCATCATCTCGTCCATTTATACGGAAGCGGGGACACGGCTGAAACTGACCCTGTCCGATACCGTGCTGACCAACAAGATGATCCTCACCAACGGTTCAAAGAAAAATCCTCTGGGAATCGGCTATCCGGTTGAAGAGTATCCGTCAATCCCCAATACGGTGCTCCACGCGGCAAGGGATGCCTGGACTCTGCTTACTCCCCGTATTGAAAATCTTGAACGACACGGGATCTTTGATCAGAAGATCAATGACCTGAAAACCAGGGGGCTGAAGGCTCTTGAAAAAAGCGAAAAATCCCTGGAGAAACTGATCTATTCCAAAAGCCGTAAAAACAGCGCCGAATCTCTGGCACTGGCCGCGAGAGTCTATGTGCAGATAGAAAAAACCCAGAAAGATGTACTCTTCGGGGTTCTCTTTTATATAGCACTTTTTGTTCCCTTTGCCTTTGTAATGGAACGCTTTTTATTTAATTTCAATCACATATACAAACGAATCAGTGGCTTTTTTCTCATCCTTGTCATACTTATAACCCTCATATACAATGTCCACCCGGCCTTTGAACTGGCCTACAGCCCGCTGGTGGTCATTCTCGCTTTTTTCATCATCGGCCTTTCCTTTATGGTTACCCTCATCATCTTTTTCAGATTTGAAGATGAGATGATTCTGCTCCAGCGACGAGCCACTCATTTACGTCCCGACGAAATCAGTCGCTGGAAGGCGTTTGTGGCCGCTTTCTTCCTCGGGGTTTCCAATTTACGAAGAAGACGGCTGCGCACTATTCTCACCTGTACCACTCTTATTATTCTGACTTTTACCATAATGAGTTTTACAACCATAAAATCCAACAGTAAACAGGTCCGTCTTGATTTCCGGCCTGATGCTCCCTATCAGGGACTCCTCCTGAAAAAACTCAACTGGCAGAGTCTGCCTCCCCAGGCCACCGACATTCTCTTAAACAGCATGACGAGAGTGAATAAACCGGCGCCACGCATCTGGCTGGAAACCGGGGATCCGACCAGACCGGTCACAGTCCCTTTGCGAAAAAACGGCCGCGAACTTGAAATACATGGCCTGATCGGGCTCAGCCCCAACGAGGCTGAAGTTACCGGACTAGACGACCTGCTCACCTCAGGGCGCTGGTTCACGGATCGGGATAACCAGGCTATCCTGCTGGAACAACAGATGGCCGATGAGCTGAGGGTGGATATTCACTCGGACAATCATATTTCCCTGTGGGGTATTCCCTTTACTGTTATCGGTACCTTCGACGGTAAACAGTTTGACCAGGCAGTTGACCTGGACGGGGAGCCGCTGACCCCTGTAATTTTCCCTGACGAATCGACCTCGGATCTCACTGATGTCGAGCAGGAAGCCCTGGAGTCCGGAGATGATATCCGCTCCTTTCAGAGCAGGTACCAGCATATTCCAGCAAATCAGGTTGCCATTATTCCAGCCCACACCCTGCTGGCTGCCGGAGGTCAACTGAAAAATCTGGCAGTCAGACCGGCCCGGATTGAAAATATCCCCGCAATAGCAGCCAAACTGACTGATCGCTTCAACCTGGCAATTTTTACCGGTGAAAAGGACGGAGTCCGCCTCTACAATATCAGTGACACCATGAATTACAGTGGGGTACCCAATATTATCATCCCCCTGCTCATCTCCATTCTCATTGTTCTCAACACAATGATCAGTTCCGTCCATGAAAGGAAAAACGAAATAGCCGTATACACCTCCGTAGGCCTGGCCCCCTCCCATGTCAGTTTCCTGTTTGTGGCCGAAGCCATTGCCCTTGCAGTCATATCCGTGGTTCTTGGCTATCTGGTTGCCCAGGTTTCAGCAGCCCTTTTTTCCTCGACATCACTCTGGCAGGGGATCACGGTCAACTATTCTTCCATGGCCGGCGTTGCCGCCATGCTCCTGGTTATAGCAGTTGTCCTTATTTCCGTTATTTACCCGTCAAAGGTAGCTGCGCGTATTGCCATTCCCGACATCAACCAGACATTTAAACTGCCCGGAACTGAGAACAACACCATGAAACTCACCCTGCCGTTTCTGTTGAAACCACATGAATACGAGTCCGCGGGTGCTTTCCTCTACACCTATCTGCAGGGTCATCAGGATATCTCCCATGGACTGTTCTCCACGGGACCGGTGGATATACAGCTTTACTGCTCAACCCTGGATGAAATGGAAAAGTTCGATACACCATCCCGCAAATCCAGCAAAATGGCAGAAGAATCCCGCTGGCTGCACATCAGTACAAAGGTCTGGCTGGCCCCTTTTGATTTCGGTATTATGCAGCAGGTTGATATCGGCTTTCGTCCAACCGGCGACAAAGACGATTTTCTTGAAATACAACTCTCTCTGACAAGGTTTTCAGGAGAATCCGGCGTCTGGCGGCGAATCAACAAATCCTTTCTCCATGAGCTGAGAAAACAGCTCCTAATCTGGCGTTCAATCGACAAAGAAAGCCATGGAGAACTTGAACGCCTGTTCCGGGACACTATTCTGCAAAAAACGGGGGGATATGAATAACAGCAGTGTAAAAACGGGAAAACAACCCATCAGGCTGCGAGCAGGAATCATTGGTATCATGCTTGCCATGGGGATATGTCTGCTCACACCATACAATAATATTTACATGCAGGCCACTCCCCTCGGCGGCGGACATTTTCCCCTGGCACCTTTTTTCATTTTTATCCTGCTGGCCCTGGTCATCACGATCATTTCCAGGCTGTTTAAAACTTCACTGCTGCTGACGGGGCCCGAGCTTCTTATCATCTGGATAGAAACCGTGATAGGCTCAGGGATAGCCTATACCGGTTTTGCCCGCACCTTCCTGATCAATCTCACAGCACCCATCCACTTTGCCTCCATGGGAAATCGCTGGCGTGAGACTCTCCATCCTCTCATCCCCCCGTCCCTCGTTCCAACCGACCATACGGCAATTGAACAGCTCTACAACGGCATTGCCGGTGGCAGAAGTATGGGCTGGCTGGAAATAATACCCAAAATTCCATGGTCAGCATGGCTTGTTCCTCTCGCCACCTGGTCTGTTTTTGTTCTTCTCTCCTACAGTGTCATGCTCTTTCTGATCAATCTTCTTGCCAGACAGTGGATAGAAAATGAACGAATGAATTTTCCCCTCCTCAAAGTACCGGAAATGATCAGCAGAGCTGTGGACAGCGGAACCACTTCGGATTTTTTTCTGAACCGTTTCCTTCTTTTCGGTCTTTCCATACCGGTCATGCTCCATCTTCTGAACGGATTGAATCTTTATTATCCTTCAGTTCCGGCTATCCCCACCCTTATTCTTGCCGGACCCTATTTTCCTGCCTCCGGTCTTTTCACCGGTTTTCATAAACTGAAAATATATATTTATCCGGCATTTATCGGTTTTGCCTTTCTTACATCAAGGCAGATTTCCTTTTCTTTCTGGTTTTTCTTTCTGTTCGGCGCCTTTCTTTATGGTATCCTTGACCTGCTTGGTTACTCAATACCCGTGTCAGAACTTGGAGTCACCTTCGGCCCAACCCTGGCCCGCCCCGAAGAAATGCAGATGATCGGAGCCTACGGTATTTTCTTCTTCTTCCTGGTCTGGCTGGCAAGACTGCATCTCCTTGATGTCTGCAGGCAATCATTTTTCCTGAAAAAACCCGATCCTGAACATTCCGGCTTCTTCGATGTGCGCATCTCCTTCTGGGGAACATTCATCGGCATATTTCTCATCATATGGTGGTATGTCCGGCTGGGTATGGCCCCCCTTACCGCAACCATGGTGACGGGAGCTTTTTTCATGATCATGCTGGTCGCAACCAGAATCATCTGCCAGGGAGGCATTGCCTATTTTACCCTGACCGCTGCACCGACAGATGGCATCATCGCTCTTTTCGGCGCAAAAATATTCGCCGGAGCAAACGGCCTGCTGGCGGGCATGAGCCAGAAGATGCTTTTTGTCGACCTGAGAGAATCACTTATGCCCTCGCTTCTCCATGCCCGTCAACTCCACGAGAGCAAAAAACCGGTTATTATCCTGTTCACTTCCCTGGCTGTGACAATCACAGCATCCATGGCGACCTCAATCCTGGCAATGCTCCTCCTCTGTTATCGATTCGGTATTCGCGAGCTGCAACTGGACTGGGCCACACGGACAACTCTTTCGGTTTATGAAAATGTCTATCGTCTTGCCACCACAGCCCCTGACACAGGAGGCTGGGTATTTATTTTTACAATCACGGGTGCAGTACTCATGCTGATCCTGGTGAGCTGCTACCACAGATTCTACTGGTGGCCCATCCATCCCATCGGTTATCTGACAGCTTACAGCTCCGCCATGCGGATTCTCTGGGTCAGTTTCTTTATCGGCTGGGCGTGCAACACTCTCTGCATGCGATATGGCGGTATTACATTTTTCAGGAAACTGCAGTATTTTTTTATTGGTCTAATAATTGGCGATTTTCTCATGGGAGGCGGCTGGGCACTGATTGGTCTTTTTGCAGATACCAGTTACCAGGTTCTCCCCAACTAGTGGTTGTTCAGAAATGAGGATTTTTTGAGATCAAGGCGCACGGGAATTTCACTACAGCCATATGGCTGATATTACAAGGATAACAATCCAGGCAACAATGATATCAAGAAAGAAAACCAACTATGAACAGGCACCAGCCAGGGGATGTATGACACCGGAATCGAAAAGGTAATTGAATGTACGACGACAAGGAACTGAAAGAATACCGGGATCTTCTTCCACCTCCCGATCATTTTGAGGAAGGGTTCGACTGGAAAACAATCATCGGAGCCGTTTTTATCGGCTTTCTGATGATGCCGGGGTCCATGTATCTGCAACTGGTAATCGGCCAGGGTATAGGGCCGGCCGCACGCTGGGTCACCATTATTCTCTTTGCTGAAATCGCCAAACGCGCCCACTCTGACCTCAAACAGCAGGAAATATTTCTCCTCTATTATATGGCTGGTGCTGCTCTTGCCTCACCGTTTTCAGGTCTGCTCTGGAACCAGTACCTGGTCCAGTCAGATGCCGCCCGTATGCTTGGTGTAACCGAATTCATTCCAAAATGGGTCGCCCCGGGCCCTGATTCACCATCAATGATAGAAAGAAGTTTTTTTCACCGGGACTGGCTGATTCCTATCCTGCTCCTTGTCGGCTCACAGATTATCCAGCGTATCGACCATTTCGGTCTTGGTTATGCCCTTTACAGAATCACCTCGGATGTGGAAAAGCTCCCCTTCCCCATGGCTCCTGTTGCAGCGCTCGGCACAATGGCTCTTGCTGAATCCGCCGAAGAGAAAAAGGCAAGCTGGAAATGGCGTGTCTTTTCCATCGGCGGTGTCATCGGCCTTGCGTTCGGCTCAATTTATGTCCTGCTCCCCATTGTATCAGGTTTGATTTTTACGGAACAGATAAGGCTGATCCCTATTCCCTGGATTGAACTTACCGGCTATACTGAAGATTTTCTGCCCGCTGTTGCAACGGGTCTGCAGCTCGACCTCGGCCTGCTGTTTGTCGGAATGGTTCTCCCGTTCTGGGCTGTAATAGGAGGTTTTATCGGCCTCATCATTACCATCATTCTCAACCCCCTGCTCTACTCCGCAGGCATCCTCCACCGCTGGCATCCTGGAATGGCCACGGTGGACACTGTATTTGCCAATAATTTCGACTTCTACATGAGTTTTGGGATCGGCCTCGGCCTTGCCATTGGTTTTATCGGTGTCTGGTCGGTTATTCATTCCATTCGCAACTCCAGCGGCAACCGGGGTACATTAAAAGATCTCTTCAACCCTCCTCCAGGCAGGGGTGATTTTAATTTCTGGATCGCCATCGCCATCTACTTCTTTTCGACCCTCGCCTATGTGGGCCTCTGTGTCTGGCTGGTTCCTTCTTTCCCATGGCTCTTTTTTCTCGCCTATGGTTTCGTCTATACCCCGATTATTTCCTATATTACTGCAAGAATGGAAGGGATAGCAGGCCAGTTTGTCAGTCTTCCCCTTGTAAGAGAGGCCAGTTTCATCGCCGGGGCAAAATTCTTCGGTTACCAGGGCATTGAAATCTGGTATGCCCCTATCCCCATTCACAATTACGGGGAAGCCACCGTTCAGTTCAGGCAGATTGAGCTGACCGGAACTTCAATACGGGGCATCATCAAAGCAGAACTTCTGGTTTTTCCAATTGTAATGACCGCAAGCCTTGTCTTTTCTCAGTTTATCTGGCGACTGGCACCAATCCCGTCGGCAAGTTACCCCTTTGCCCAGGAACTCTGGCATCTGCAGGCTCTCAATACCCTGCTCATGCAGACCTCCACCCTGGAAGGCAATTCGATGTTTTACCAGGCACTCAACGGAGCAACAGTTTTCTCAGGTCTCGGATTCGGTCTCATCATGTACGGGATTCTCAGTATTTTTGGTCTTCCTGTCCTTCTGATCTACGGTGTCGTAAGAGGTCTGGGTCAATCCACCCCCCATGGCCTCATCCTGGAAGTAGCAGGCGCCTTTCTCGGCCGCTATTTTTTCCTGAAAAAATACGGTCCCATGTGGAGACAGTACGCGCCGGTCCTGCTGGCCGGTTTTTCCTGCGGCATGGGATTGAGCGGGATGTTTGCCATGGGCTTTGCCCTGATCATGAAATCCCTGGGACATATGGCCTACTGATAACGACCCGATGCTTGACATAAATATACCCGGTACACATATTCTTATCTGATCACGTACAAAACTCAGCCTGCAATTTGTGAGTATGGGAATGTGCCATTAACATAAGGTGAAGGAACATGAGAAATTATTATATTGCATGTATGACACTCCTCTCTTTCTTTCTGCTTGTTTCCCTGTCATTCTCCACTGAATCTGTTCCCCATTCCGTCGGTGGTATTTCACTGGGAACACAGATCAGTGATTACCCGGATATAGTCCAGTCTAATTTTATGAAAGAAGTTGTCATAACAGACCGGCATGGCTTCAGGAAAGGCATTATCTCTTACGGCGTCTGCAGGTATAAAAATGAAATCTTGAGAATCAGGTTGAAATACGCCGACAAATCAAAGTCCTTCTATAAAAAGCTGCTGAAAAAATTCCGTGCCAAATTTGGACCTCCCGATTCCTGGAATGGCGATTCCTTCGGTCTGCTGCACATATGGAAATGGCATTTTATTGATAAGAACCAGAACCGCGTCAGTATGAGTCTTCAGTTCAATGCCAAAGATCCCAATGAGACAATCGGCAATGTGATTAAATTATCCTACCCTGAACGCATAGAAGAAGAACGACTCTGCTTTAACCGGATGTGTGATGAAATGCATGAAAAGAACTCAGCGCAGCAACAAAACGACCTTAAAAAAAGTGACTGGTCCTACCTCATCCCCGATTAAGCAGATACGTGATTCCATGGAAACAACCCATGTGGGATGGAATGGCATCCGCCTGACTGTTCCCAGTTCCTGGGCCCTTCATATCAGTGGCCATGCCCATTTGATTTTCGAAAAAGATTTTCTGCCTCTGCTGGAGATACGCTGGCAGATTCCTGACACCGGGAGAACTGCAACACCGCAATCGATGTTCAGGAAACTGCAGAAACAAAACTGCAACATTGTGAAAAAACAGCTCCAGGAAGAACTCTTTTTACTCCAGGAAAACTATCACATATTTTGTTACGGCAAAAAGGATACGATCGGCCCGGAAGGCGGCATTCTCTCCTGCAGAACATGTGGAAAACTTATTTTTTTTCATCTGAACCAAGTCGGCAAAAACCTGTCTGCTCCTCTCACAGCCCTCTCTTCACTCTCGTGTCATTCTCCCCGAAAAGGCCCTGTACTCTGGTCTTTTCTGGGATCAGATCTGCTTTTACCGATCTCATTTGTTCTCCAGAAATTTTCTTTCAAACCGGGTTTCAGCTGTCTTTCATTCAAAATGAAAAAACTCGATCTCCACTGCAGCAGGCTGAGTCCTGCGGATATTCGACTCAAAAAACGATCACTACCGGAAATTCTTGCCGCCCTTTCAGGACTCTCTGAAAATGAAATAGCTGGCAGCCGTTCACCACTCTCCGTTGAAGGATACCGATATCCTTCCATGAGACATCAGGTTTTCTCCCGGCTCAAACGACAAAAACCGTTTATCAGGGGTTCGATCCAGTACAACCCGGAGAACAACATTCTTTTTTCCATGGTAGCAGAATCGACAGAACCCATTCCTCCTGAAATTTGTATGCCGAACCGCCCAGAATATGAAACTGTTTCAAACTAAAAAAACCGTCCCCCCCATGGACAGAACTGAATCACTGGCCTGCACACCCTGCCATCTGCCGGATATTCACTGGAAACGCCAGGAGAATGGCACAATCAGAATTGAATATCCCCTGAATATTAAACCTTTTTTTTTACAGATCGCCCGGCGGTTCCAAAAAGAACAGGAACTGCAGCCAACAAAAAAACTGGAACTTGACGAACTGGGAAGCACCCTGTGGTGCATGATAGACGGGGAAAAAAACGTCAAAACACTTATTGAGGAATTTGCAGAAACAAAAAGATTTTCCATCCAGGAAGCGGAACAATCCGTCACCACTTTCCTGCTGGAACTCGGTAGGCGGGGGGTTATTATTCTCAGGAGACCATAGCGTTCATTGGTAATTGCTCACAGGTACCCCTTACCTCTTTACATTACTGCAGACACCCGGAGGAACGGCAGATGATTTTCACCTGAATCCGGACATTTTTTTTGCCAGGAGCTGGAGATCCTCCCAGGTCGCCCTTTTCATTTCAGGATTCTCCAGGAGAAAAGTTGGATGATAGGTGACCAGGACCGGTACAGTCCCACCCATTTCTGTTTCATAGTCATGAAATTTTCCGCGCAACTGTGACAGGGATCGGGTTTGCCCGAGTATCGTCTTGGCCGCCACACCACCCATTATGCAGAGAACATCCGGCTGAACAGTGACAATCTGGCGTCTCAAAAACGGCAGACAGCATTGAACATGGGAGGCAAGGGGGTGACAGCTTTCCGGAACGGCACATTTGATGACATTGGTTACAAACACATCTTCAAAAGCCACATTTATGGCTGAAAACATTCTTAAAAGCATCCTGTCCTGTTCAACTCCGAAGACAAGGCCAGCCGCAAGCTGCTCTCCGTCTACGGCAGCCAGCCAATCCCCGACAACCATCAGCCGACTCTTTTCGCTACCTCGCCCCGGAACAGAATAGATACGATCTTGACACAGGTCACAACTCCGACATGTTGTGATTTCCTTTTTCAGTTCGACAAACGAATTCCGGGCAGACGCCCCCTCTGCTTCCCGTTCGGGACTGGAATCTTTCTCAGGTAGCACAACAGCGGATACCTTTTCCATCCCGGTGTTTTCATGATGAAGCTGCCCCGGTTCAATCCCGAGAAACAGTGATATTTCATCCTTCGACGGATAAGAATCAACACCAATTTCCCGATGGTAGCAGAGAATTGACCTTATATTTCTTACAAATGCGGCGAGATCATTTATACGCATGGCAAACGACCAGGCTGGAAAAGTATTTTTTTTCATTCAGCTTAAACATTCATGGTGTTGATAAGATTTTTTTCAAAACGGGGAAAAGTCAATATCCCAACCTTCTGCCGGCTCATTGAACTGTCCGGTAAGCAGACCGGAATAACTGAATGTAATGGAAACAGCATCGGGAGGAATAACGGTATGAGCGTGAAATCCCAACGGTTCCGTTACTTCGGCATAGGTGGAATAAAGTGGTGTGATGCCGACAGATGCAAGAACACCACCGTGATCATCAAGAAAATGAGCCTTTACCCGCAGCCTGGTCAATTTTGAAAATGACATCAGAAGATCTTCATGGATTCTGACCTCTCCGGATATTTTCGCCTGTTTTTCTTTATGGTCTATCTTGTAGGAAATATCAAGATGCTTTCCTTTCCAGGCAGTTCTCCCCTTTCCGGACTCAGAGAGAACCATGCGAAATTGAGCTGCCGCAACAGTCCCCGGCTTTGGATTCATATAGTTGACACAACCCGTCAAACCAGAAAATAAAAATACCAGAATTACAGCAAACAACCGTAAGTGAAAAATTTTTTTCATGGGTACACCTGTTGTTAAATTACCTAATGTCTGTCCAGAAATGAGGATTTTTGTTCGAGATCAAAACGCACGGGAAATTTTACCGCAACCATATAATTGATATTCCGAAGATAAAATTTTTCGAGCAACGCCGATATCGGGCAAAAAGACCAACTATGGACAGGCACTACCTATGAACCACGCTTATCGAAAGCACGGCCCACAAAACCGCCTCCTGCTCATGCGAATAAAAGAGACCGTGAAAAGTTGGGGTGCCTGTGAGCAATTACCATCAAACGGTCCGGCATTCTGAAGAATACCATAAGTTAAAAAATGAAAAAATCTTTTCTCATTTGTATTGGATGAAAAAAAACTGCGTTTTTAAATTTTTTCTGGTATTCACTTGTTGAATGGTTATTTTAGATATGAATTTAATTGTTTCAAAAATTACTTTAACAGCATCCTGTAAACAATTTTATTAATTTTTTCTGATTACCCGTAAAACTCAGCCGGATTGGAAATATACCGGCTTTATCAGACTGGCCTGCTATCAAAAATTACAGAAAATCTCAATCGATAAGGAATTGAAATAAGAAAAGTCAGTTCAGTTTTTTTAAATCAATAAATGTGATTTTTGAAATACGCCTTATAAAAGAGGTACATTCCCTGGCTCACAAGTTGCAGGCTGAGTTTTGTACCTAATTATATTTATTTTTAAGTTCTCTGCATATTTTTGAACTTTCCAGCAGAACCAATGAAAAAGAGATACCTAAAAAAATAATTTGTTCAACACCACTCTGAGGTGATTGCGGTATCCGGAACAATGTAACGAGGCAGACCCTTGATTAAAGAAGAATTCAGTATTGCCAGGAAAAAACTGGGAAAAACACAAAAACAACTGGCTGAACTCCTTGGAATGTCGCTTAAAACAATCCACAGCTATGAGCAGGGATGGCGCACCATACCTGCCCATATTGAACGACAGATTTTTTTCCTGCTGATCAATCAGCGGGGTAGAAAGAACAGTCTCACTCCCTGTTGGGAAAAAAAGGAGTGTGATGTAAAAGAAACATGCCCTGCCTGGGAATTCCAGAGCGGCCATCTCTGCTGGTTTCTCTGCGGTACCAAATGCGATTGTACCCACGATATTTCCCAGAAAGAAAAAATTGAAATATGTAAACAGTGTGATATTTTTCAGGCGCTTCTGGAATAATTTCTTTTCAGAAATCCATGTTGCTTAAATACCTAAATCCTGCAATTGGCAAGTTCGGAGTCTTCGCTTACCTGCCGGAGATGCGAGGTTCAATGGCGCTGACGTACAGGCATACTTCAAGCCATTGAAAACGAAGCAGGTAAGCGAGCCTGCGAGACTCCGGATCCGGTAAAATTGCCAATCCCGCAGGGCAAAGAAAAACTCTTAAGATTCTCGGAACCTTTGGCAGTTTTCTCATGAAAAGGTTATCAAAATCAGGAGGTGAAATTATGCCTATCTATGAATACAGATGCAATGCATGTAACAACCTGTTTGAAGTCCTGACTACTTCATCAGATTCCAGGGAAGATACCGTCTGCACACAATGCGGAAGCCAGGATGTACGGAAAACAATTTCCGCCTCCAGTTACAGGCTCAACAAAGGGTCCTCCATTCCGGCAGGTGCCCTTTCAGGATGCTCAGCCAAATCAGGTTTTTCCTGAGCGTAAAAACAGGTTCCGTGTGAACCTGCCGAATGCAGGGTGGCGTCATTACTTTTTTCCCGGGGTCTTTGGTTTTTCTTTTGAAAAATCAATGACCCTTTCATTTTTCTTCAAAAGATTATAATCTTCTCTGGCTATTTTTTCGAGATATACCGGATCATTTCGTAGTCGATCGTTTTCTGTCCTGAGCCGACTGTTTTCCTTCTCAAGCAGAGAAACATCTTTCTGCAATCGAGTCAGTTTTGCCCGGGACCTGTAATAGCCGAACAAACCGGAACCAGGTGCAAAAACAACCCACAACAGGGCAACCAGTGCCAGAAAAATGACTATTCGGTAAAACAGCCGCTCCTGTTTTGGAGAAATCCTCTGTGATGGTTTGCTTTTTCTCTTTTTCATCATTATTCCACCAAATAACCCATGACTAAAAAAGGTGACATCTCACCTGAACTCTACCTGGTCAGCAGTTGTCTGACAGGACTCTGCACACGCTACGACGGAAGGACCAAGCAGGACCCGGCATGTCTGAAAAGACTGAAAGGTAAAATCTGGATCCCCATCTGTCCGGAACAGCTTGGCGGCCTGCCTACACCACGAGAAGCAGCGGATATCTGCGGTGGTGACGGCAACGATGTCCTCCGCGGCACGGCATGTGTCCGTACAAAAAACGGCACTGATGTTACCCGGCAGTTCATCTGTGGAGCTGAACAGGTTCTGAGAATTGCTGAATCTCAGCCTGTAACTGCAATTCTGCTGAAAGCCCGCAGTCCATCCTGCGCCTCCACAGGTGTATGCGGTGTCACGGCCGCACTGTTGTTAAAACACGGCTTTAAGCTCGAAGAATTTGGCTAGTATCCCAAAATGGTCTTTTTCCCGATATCTGCGTTGCCCGAAAAACTTTATCCTCGGAATATCAATTAGATGCCTGCGGTGTAACTACTCACAGGCACCCTGCCCACTTACAGACCAGAAATATATTTCTTCTAAATAACAAAAGTTATTTTTAAAATTGACCCGGCAAGGCCCAGGCGGAACGCTGACTACGTACAAAACTCAACCTGATAAAGCAGGCATATCCACAATTCGGCTGAGTTTCATGGGTAATCAAAATTTTATTTGACCAAAGCCCTGTAACAGTTACTGAGTTTCGTGATCGAAAATTATTGTACACGAAGGACCTTCAAAATCACTATACCAGACTCATAAAGCAAATAAAGAGGTCCTCCCATCATGAGCATATTGAACACATCCGGTGTCGGTGTCAGCAGGGCCGCCAGAATAGCAATAATCAGCAGAGCATACCTCCGGTTCTTTTCGTAGAATTTTCTTGTAAATACCCCGACTTTAGCAAGAAATACCATAAAAATGGGCAGCTCAAAGATAAGCCCGAAAGCAAGAATGAAGATCGTTGTGAAATTCACAAAACGGCCGATTGAAATAACTGCTTTCAACTCCTCTGAACCAAACCCCAGCAGAAACTGAATACCAAAAGGCAGGGTCACAAAATAACAGAACAATGTACCACTGTAAAAAAGCAGACAGGTAAAGAGAATAAAGAAAAAAAGCTCTCCACCCGCAACCCCGAAAGGCTTTCCCAGTGCCCGCCATAACAGGGTCATCACCCAGGGCATAAGACAATAAACTGCAGCAAAAAGGGCCAGTTTCACATGGGCGAGAAACGGGCCCGCTATTGAAAAGAAATAGAGCTTTTCGGCCAGGTGGGCCTGAACAAAATGAAGCAACTGCGGAGAGAGAAAAAAAATTGCCACAGTGGCGCAGAAAAGCGTAACAGCCAGAGCACGTATGGATTTTCGTAACTCGGAGAAGAATATTATGAATGAATCATGAAAAGCCATCGATAAAAAAGGAGGTGCAATGATTAATCTGATTGTAACTGGTCACAGGGGTAGCAAGTCGATGATTTTATTACTTCTGATTGCCCTGCAGTTCAGTGATAGACCCATGCCCGGATGGTATGGCTCAACCACAAAAAACCTATAAACCGGCATGGCCGGACTCTACGGCTCGGCCGCAAAAAGCCAATGAAAATCCCGACTGCGGCAACACAACCTTCAATCGAGGATTTTCAGATAAAAAAACATAAATTATTCACCCTGGAAGAACTTACTATCCAGCCGGCACGAAAGCACGGAACTGTTCCACAACCTATCAGAAGCAGAAGAAAAATGCAATTTGATAGAGGTTGATTTCGCAGGGCAGCCATGCTACAAGAATATATGTTTTAAAATAGCCTGATATAACCAGTTAAACCGTAACAGGCCACAGATGCCACATTTTGCAGGCTCTTTTGTTCGCCATAGTCTGGCCTGTGAACAATTACGCGAACCCCCAGACAAATATTCAAAACCCCGGAAAGATAATACCATGCTCGAATTACGATTTATCCGCGAAAACATAGACCTTGTAAAAGAAAAAACCTCTCGCAGGGGCATGGAAACAACCCTGCTTGACAAATTCATTCTCATAGATCAACAGCGGCTGACCCTCCTGGGAGAAGTGGAAGGGTTGAAAAACAAAAGAAACACCACATCCTCTGAAATCGCTGTCCTGAAAAGGGGTAATAATTCGGATCGAGAAAAAGCTGAGCCCCTTATTGCCGAGATGAAAAAAACCAGTGCCCGGATCAAGGAACTTGATCTTGAACTGACCTCCATCCAGGAGCAGTTGCAGGAAATTGTCATGGCGATACCCAACCTCTGTGATGATGCGGTTCCCGTCGGACAGAATGAAGAAGACAATATCGAACAAAAAAAATGGGGAGAAAAACCGTCTTTTTCCTTTGCCCCAAAGACACACTGGGAGCTGGCGGAACAACTTGACATTGTAGACTTTGAGACTGCAGCAAAATTGTCCGGTGCCCGGTTTGCCCTGTTGAAAGGATTTGCCTCAAAACTGGAACGGGCTCTGACAAACTTTATGCTGGACCTGCATACCCAGCGCCATGGCTATATCGAAGTTCTACCACCTTTCATGGTTAACAGTGCTTCCATGACTGCCACAGGACAACTTCCAAAATTTGAAGAGGACCTCTTCAAGATAAAGGACTGGGATCTCTATCTCATACCCACTGCCGAGGTGCCCGTCACCAATATTCACAGGGATGAAACCCTGAACGAAGATGACCTTCCCATAAAATATACCGCTTATACTCCCTGCTTCAGGTCAGAAGCAGGGAGCCATGGAAGAGACACCAGAGGACTCATCAGACAACATCAGTTTGACAAGGTGGAACTGGTAAAATTCACAACACCCGAAACCTCATCTGATGAACTGGAAAGCCTTCTCAGAGACGCGGAAACAGTACTCCAGATGCTCGGACTTCATTATCGTGTTGTGACACTTTGTACCGGTGACCTTGGTTTTTCTTCAACCAAAACATACGACATTGAAGTCTGGCTGCCCGGCCAGGACTGTTACAGGGAAATTTCATCCTGTTCCAATTTCCTTGACTTTCAGGCACGTAGGGGTGGTATTCGATATCGGCCCAACGGCCGGAAAAAGAGCAGACTGGTTCACACCCTGAATGGGTCAGGTCTCGCCGTAGGCAGAACCCTTCTCGCTATTATGGAAAACTACCAGCAGGAGGACGGCACTGTTGCTCTTCCAGAAGTTCTAAAACCCTATTTTTCATCTCATTTTCAACAAGATCCGGAGTGATGAATGAACAAAAGAAAATTCCCGGCCCCTCTCCTTTCGATCCTCCTCTTTCTCTTCAGCCTTTCTATTTTAAGCCTGGCGACGCCGCAATCATATGCGGCGCCTGCCAGTTCAGCAGCCAACGATTCAGTGCATCCGGCACAGGATAAAAAACATGCTGAACTCCTGCTGGCAGAACTCAGTGACGAACAGGTCAGACAACTGCTTCTGAAAGAGCTGCGAAAACAGGCCGGCCAGGAAAAAACAGTTAAGACATCAAGAGGTCCAGCTAATATTTTTGACAGGATGCTGACGTCCCTTTCCAGTAACACCGATGAATCAGAACGTAAGCTCCAGCAACTCCGTCACTCAATCCCCGATATTCCATCAGACCTCTACAAGGTTTTTCTGGCACTCTGTCCACTCGGTAATTCAACATTTACAGGAGCCATGACCAATGTTCTTCTTGTGCTGCTTTTTGTTTTCATAGGTCTGGCAGTCGAAATCCTGGCAAAAAAATTTATCCTGAAAAAGTATTTTACATTCCGACCGGAACGTTCTGAACAGATGTCAAACAGCGACAGATTTATCAACGGGATTACCGAAAAACTTCCAGATGTTATTGGCCTGTTGCTGTTTTTCGGAGCCTCCTATTTCACTTTTTTTCTTTTTGCAGGAATTAACTCATCACTTGTACAGTTGTTTTTTCTGGCCATCCTGTTGACGATAGCCCTGATTCGCGCGACATCAATCGTTCTTCATCTTATTTTATCACCAACGATACCTGCGTTTCGCATCCTGCCGCTTGAAAATCAATCAGCCGTGAAAATGTACAGACTTCTTATCTGGTCCCTGGGATATATATTCAGCTCACTTATTTTTTCTGTTGTCATAAAACGCCTGGGGGCAACACTGCATACTGTGCTCCTTCTCCAGCTGCTCTTTGCCACACTTCTTCTCGGTGCCGCAGCATTCGCCATTCTGCTATATAAAGACCAGGTGAAAGATTATCTTGCCGAAGATATTGAAAACAGGGGAAATGAAGGAAGCTGGTGGCGAAAACAGTTTGCCGCTATCTGGCATATTCCCGGTCTGCTCTACATTATTATTCTCTGGGTTTTACTGGTGAATGACATAGCAAATCCCGATCCGAACCAGAAAACCAGAGGAGCATTTCTGCTCAGTTTTTTTATTGTTCCCCTCTGGATGGCAGTCGACCAACTCATCCAATGGGTGGTCAGGTATGCCGTCATCACCCTGAACATTTACCGAGTTGATGAAGAGAATACCGATGAACTGAACGAAGAAGAACTTGCAGCCAGAGAAAACAGCAGGCAATTCTATCTGAAAATTAACCAATTGGCCAGAACCGGGGTGTTCATCAGTCTCCTGATCTGGCTTGCAAGCCTCTGGAACATAAAAATTCCTTTTTTATCCAATCTTACTGCTGTTCTCCTCGACGGAGTTATCATTATGGCCCTGGCCCTTTTTCTCTGGCGCTTCATCAGCTCCTGGATAGAGAGAAAAATCCAGGAATCAATCCCGGATGAAGAGGAAGAAAATTCGGGAGATGGGGAATTCGGCAGTGCACCGACCAGGGGAAGATCCTACACCCTCCTGCCCATGGTTCGGAAATTCATCGGCAGTATCCTTGTCGTCATGGTGACTATGACCATTCTCTCCTCCATGGGTGTGGATATAGGCCCTCTCCTTGCCGGTGCCGGAGTAATAGGGCTGGCCGTGGGGTTTGGAGCCCAGAAACTTGTGGCTGATATTTTCTCAGGCTTCTTTTTTCTGCTGGATGACGCATTCCGGGTGGGAGAATATCTGACCGCAGGATCAGTTTCCGGAACAGTGGAAACTATCACGCTCAGAAATGTGATGCTCAGACACCACCGGGGAATGCTGCAGATAGTCCCCCACAGTGAGCTTGGAGCCATCACAAATTATATGCGTGGGGGAATGGTTGTAAAATTCAACCTCGATTTTCCCTACGATGCTGACATTGATCAGATCAGAAAGGTCATTAAAAAAGTCGGTCAGGCCATGCTGAAGGATGAGAAACTGGGCCAGGATTTCATTCAACCTGTTAAATCCCAGGGGGTCTACCAGATCACCAACTCAGTCATGACCATCAGGGTAAAATTTACAGCTAAACCTGGAACACATTTTGTCATACGCCGGGAAGCCTACAAACGTATTACAGAAGCCCTGGTGGCAAAAGGAATATATTATGCTCATAAAAAAGTGATTGTGGATGTTCCAGGCCTGCAGAATATAAATGGAAATAACCCTTTACCGGAAAATCAGCTCAGAACAATTGCTGAAAGTGCAGGAGCTGCCGCCGCTCTACAGGAAGAAGAGCAGGCGCAGAACAAGTGATGACCATTATTCCCCTGGGATTCTGATCCTGAGCTCAATCTCTTCAATGTCCTGGCCGATTTTCAAAGTTTTAACAAAACCATGCACCGTTTCAGCCAGAGCTTCCTGGATATAATCCTTGATAGGGATTTTATGACCATTCACCAGCAGAGCTGTACGCTCCCTGCGCTTTCGTGCACCTTTTCGCAACAGAAACCTTTTTTCTATAAATGAGGCAATTTCCTGTGCCTCATCAAGGCGAAATACATAGTCTCCCGCCACATCCTCCAGGTTTGTGGCAACAGCAATGACACCATGAACCTCCCGACGTAATTTCTGATCCACATTTCTGCAGACTTCAATTTTGGCGGTCTTTCCGGCTGTCTTAAAACCCTCTCCGATAACAATATCTACATCCGGGAAATAGCGATGGGCCAGAGTTGTCAGGGAAAGGTTGCTGTAACCGGTCTGCAGAACCATCTGATCGGGTGCCACAAAAAGGACGCTGTCCGCTCCAGCCTCCTTATGTTTATATGTATCAGTTCCCGGAGTATCAAACTCAAGGCCCGAATCATTGCTTGATTTTATTACCGCCACCCGGTATCCAAGCTTTTTCAGCTCACTGACCACCCCGGTAGCCAAGGTGGTTTTACCGCTGTCATGCCAGCCGATAAAGGTCACAATTGCAGACATCTTCTCTCCTTGATATATATTCCTGAATCTATCGTGAACATGTAATTACCCTAAGAAAATACTGACATACACATAATATTCTGTGTTTTTTTATTTTCTTATTACTTGATCTCGAACGAAAATTCTCATTTTTCCAGGTACCTTTCACTCTATATCATGATCTCTGACAATTCAATACGTCTGCCATATCTATTTCTAATTTCATCTAAAACTCATCCAGCCACAAGTGAGCCTGGAGATATGCCTGATAACCAGGTTCAGTTTGCATAAAAAAACCGGCCACTGCCTGAACAGGGCCGGTTTTTCTGCATATGCAAAAATAGCTTACTCATATTTATATCTGCTGTGCAGAATATCCACCTCTTCTTTCGGTTTATAGCCGCTCTTCATACTCTCCAGGGAACCGGCAATAGCAAATACGGACATATAGACATGGGTCAGGTAAAAGGCAACAATCCCAGCTGCCAGAATATTATGAACCATAATCGAAATACGTATACTTTCTATATCTGCGCCAAATCCCCAGATCAGGTACCCGGTATAAGCCATGATTCCACCACCGGCGGTGGCAAACCAGAAATACATTTTCTGGCCGGCATTAAATTTTCCGGCCGGAACAGGTTTTTTCCTTTTACTGAGATACCCGCCGAGAATCAGCATCCATTTTATATCGTACAACCGCGGCAGCATATCCTTAAACCACATAAAAAACATAAGCAGTCCCGGCAATACAAAAACCATTGCCGCTGCAAGATGAACATATCTTGCCATCCTGACAAATCCGCCACCTCCGAAAAAAGAACCGAAAACCATAACCAACCCTGTGATAACCAGCAGCGAAAACGAGAATGCAGCAAAAAAATGAACCACCCGGTTAAAGAAATTAAAAAAATAGATATATTCCCCGTCATGTGCAAACCGTTTGGCACCGATTATCAGATAATGAACCAGGAACAGTGCTGGGATAACTGAAATGACCGCAAGAAAAATCTTCCAGAACCACATCCCCTGCAACAGGGTAAACATCCGGCCGTACTGCTGCCAGTCTCCGGAAATAAAGGTCATCAACTGCTGATAGTAAACAGCAGTTGATTCTCCGGAAAGTACAGGAGAGGAGGCCCCTTCCAAAGCAAAGGTATTTGTTCCCGCCAGTATACAAAGCGGTGGCAGGAATAGAGACAGAATTGCTCTCCACATAATATGCTCCAGTCAAAGAGACGGTTTTCCGTTCCCCGCGGCCCCCGGCAGACCGGGATCGCGGGGACAGAAAACCAACCAGGCTATTTTTTCTTATAGGCCCTGTTCCAGCCCCAGGCATTGACACCCGAACCACGCTGAAACACCCTGGTGCGGTACACATCGGCTACAATATCCGCATCACCTGCCAGCAGAGCCTTGGTCGCGCACATTCCCGCGCAGAGGGGCGGTTTTCCCTCTGCGATCCGGTTCTGTCCGTACAGTTTATACTCCTCTTTACTGAATGTCTCTTCCGGACCACCGGCACAGAAGGTGCATTTATCCATGGCACCTCTTGCGCCAAAAACATTGCCCTTGGGAAACTGCGGTGCCCCGAAGGGGCAGGCCATAAAGCAATAACCACAACCGATACAGGTTTTTTTATTCACCAGCACAATTCCATCAGCGCGCTGATAAATGGCATCAACCGGGCAGACAGCGATACAGGGTGCGTCAGAACAATGCATGCAGGAAACGGAGATTGACTTCTCTCCGGGCTCCCCCTGTTTCAGGGTAATTACACGACGCCGGTTAACACCCACGGGAACGTGGTTTCCCTCTTTACAGGCCACAACACAACCACTGCAGTCTATACACCGCTCCACATCACATAAAAATTTCATTCTTGCCATAGTTTATTCCTCCTCATCCACGGGCCGATCAGGCACGGGTGATATTACACAGACCATCCTTGGTAGCCTGGATCTGGGTGATGATGTCATAGCCGTAATTGGTAACGACATTGCCGGGATCACCGACAGCAAACGGTGCGTGCCCCTCAGGGTAATCCTTCTCATACGATTCACCCATAAGCGTTCCGGCAAAATGGAATGGCAAAAAGATCGTTTTTTCATCAACACGTTTTGTGATCTTGGCCCTGACTTTTATCTTCGCACCTTCAGGGGATTCAATGATCACCATATCACCCTTACGAATTCCAAGGTTGTTGGCAAGACGCGGATTAATTTCCACATACATTTCCGGCTGAAGTTCGGCAAGGTATTTGGAACTTCTAGTCTCAGCCCCTCCTCCCATATGTTCAACCATTCGACCTGTGGTAATGACATAGGGATATTTTTTCACCAGTTCGGGATCCTGCTCACTTTTATATCTGGTATGCACCCGATAATGATTCGGCTTATCCTCATATGTCGGATACCTGGTGATCAGATCCGGACGTGGAGAATGAAGCGGTTCACGATGTATCGGCACCTGATCCGGAAAATTCCAGACGACACAGCGTGCCCTGGCGTTACCGAAAGGTGCCATTCCCCTTCTGATGGCCTCTTTCAGGGTCTTCTGGGAAAGATCGGTTTTCCAGTTGGTGCCCGGAACAACATCCTTGAACTCGGGATAACCACCCTTTACCTCACTGCCCGGATTATACACACCTTCGGCCGCCAGCTGGTTTTCAGTCCTGCCGCTCGAATCATACTTCTTCTTCAGTCCAAAACGGTTCCTGAACGGCAGGCCGCCTTTGGCAACAGGTTTGGATACATCGTAGAGAATCGGCGTACCCGGATGCTCCGTCGTCCAGCAGGGCCACGGCATACCGTAATAATCTCCGTCACAGGGGCCACCTTTGGCCTGGAGATCATCGATATCAAAGGTATGCCAGTTTTCCATATGTTTTTTGATCCGTTCAGGCGTCTGGCCATTATAACCGATGGTCAGAGAACCGGAACCCAGCTCCAGTGTGATATCCTCCGGTACCTGGCTGATATTTTTGTAAAACTCCTTGTCAAATCCCAGTCGTTTCACCAGCAGTTCCATTATCTGGTAATCATCTTTGGAATCATAGATTGGATCCACGACCTTGTTTCGCCACTGAATCTGGCGGGATGTGGAGGTCACGGAACCGGAAGTCTCATATTGACTTGAACAGGGCAGGATATACACATTGTCTGTTTTGGTCACTGCCGAGGCAATGGTGGGAAAGGGATCAACAATAACCAGCAGCTCCAGTTTATTCAGTGCCCTTACCACGCGATTATACTGGGAGTTTGAATTGGAACCACAGCCCCACTGAATCATTGCCTTGACCGCACTGGGGGATTCTATCTTCTCTTCACCAAGAACCCCTTCATACCAGCGAGCCAGGGTAAAACCCTTTTTATTCATCCACTCTTTCGCAGGGAATCTGCCGACCATCCAGTCATAGTCCACATCCCAGACACGGCACCAGTGTTTCCAGGCCCCGTCAGACAGACCATAATAGGCGGGCAGACTATGGGAAAGAATGCACATGTCCGTTGCACCCTGGACATTATCATGACCGCGGAAGATATTGGTTCCGCCACCCGATTTTCCCATATTACCGAGAACCAGCTGGAGAATACAGAAAGTCCGGGTAATGGAAGAACCGATTGAATGCTGGGTACCACCCATGCACCAGGTGAGACTGGTGGGACGGTTATTGGCTAAAATTTCTGCAATTCTTGTCACCTCGGCTGCCGGAATACCGGTTATATCTTCCACTGCTTCCGGAGTATAGTGAGAGGCCACCTCCACCATCTCCTCATAACCCGCGACCCTGGTTCTGATAAATTCCCTGTCTTCCCATCCGTTGGTGATGATGGCGTTGATCAGCCCCATCATGAAAGCCGCATCGGTACCGGGACGAATACGAACATAATCCGTACCCTTGGCCGCAAGTTTTGTGAATCGCGGATCAACCACAATAAGAGGCGCGTTGTTCACCTCTTTCGCATGGAGAATATGCTGCATGGAAACCGGGTGAGCTTCCGTTGCGTTCGAACCGATAAAAATCATACTTTTTGCGTGCCTGATGTCATTCAGGCTGTTGGTCATGGCCCCGTAACCCCAAGTATTGGCGACACCTGCCACCGTTGTGGAGTGTCAGATTCGAGCCTGGTGGTCGATATTGTTCGTCCCCCAGAAGGCGGCAAATTTCCTGTGCAGGTAAGCCATCTCATTGGACACTTTAGCGCTGCCGTTGAAATGAAGCGCATCCGGGCCGTCCTTTTCCCGCAGATCAAGCAGTTTTGCACCGATTTCATCAATAGCCTGGTCCCAGGAGAGCGTAGTCCATTTGCCGTTGACCCGCTTCATCGGGCTTTTCAACCTCTTTTCACTGGTCACCATGTCGATCGCCCCTGCTCCTTTACAGCAGTGAGCTCCCCTGGAAACAGGGTGATCCTGGGCGACATCCTGACGTACCCACACCCCGTTATGAACTTCCGCCTCAATCCCGCACCCTACGGCACAGTATGTACAAACCGTCCTGACCTTTTTTGAGCCAATATACGGCTGCTTCCGTTCAGCAGCCATCGCCCTGGTTGTCAGCCTGGTGGTCATCGCGACTCCACTCAGGGCGGCCGTTGCGGCGGACAGCTTTAAAAATGATCTCCTGGCAAGTTTTGGATTCAAGGTCATCCTGCGACCTTCGCCGGTGATATCGCCCCCGGAATTTTTCCTTATTTTGCTTCTGGCCATTATACTGTTCTCCTTTTCAATAGGTTTTTTTGTTGCAAAATGTTTACAAAAACCCGGATTACCGGTCAGCCATATCAATTTTACGAGCGCAGTGTTTTGTAATATTTTTTGAAACTCTCGCTCTCATGGTAAAGGATTTCATCACCCTGATTCTCCACCGAAACCGATTTTGCCTTCACCGACCTGACAACGGCTGCAGTCCCGGCAACAGCGGCCGTTCCCGCCAGCATGTGCTTGAGGAATGAACGCCGACTGTCCTGTTCCTTTTTCATCGCATACCCTCCTTTTTAATCTGAAAACCTCCTGTGCAGTGAAATTTTCACTCCAGCTCAGGCTTTCATCACTTTTTGCCGCCGACCATCAGTCCTTTCTCCAACTCAAAATACTGCCTGAGAAAACGGCCGCAGACACGAAAAAAATTTGCCCGTTCATTCTTTTCCAGGGCCAGATTGAATTTTTCCAGAAACGGCAGAAGAAACTCTTCCAGCAGCCGCACCTGCAACCGCCCTGAAATTTCACTTTTATCACCTCTCTGCTCCTCCTCCACCAGAGCCACGTAGGCATCCAGAAGAACGACCAGGGAATCCTCCGGTTCTTTTACTGCTTCATCTTTGGCTATTCCCGCCTCATGAAGCAACCCTCTTATTTCCACCAGGCTCTGTCCAAAATTCCTGCCGTCCAGGTAGTGGGATACCGTCATGTTAACAGGACTTCCTTCAAAGGGATCCATGAAAAGTGCATAGTATTCCTCCTGCAGATCTGACAGGTTTGACGTGTTCTCCGCCCTGGTGTTCAACACTTCCAGCAGCTCCCTGACCGCCTGATCAAAAGCGGGACTGATCCGCTCCCGGGCCATTGCGGAAAATGTTCCCCGCCATCGGCTGATTTTCTCAGCATCGGGTTGGCCCAGGAAAAAAGATTTTACTAGATCCAGAAAACGGAGGCGCACACGAAACAGCTCTATCTGGTCGTCCATAATTTAATCCTCAAAAAGCCTGACTACCCTGCAGGTCTCACAATATTCAAAATGTGTCGTATCAACACTTTCCTTTTCTGCAAGAATAGCCATAACCCGCTCATAGCTCTTGCGGGTGCCGAAAACCTTTCCGCAACTCCTGCAGGTCATTGCTTCAGCTTTTGCCAATATTTCCGGCGTGAAAAAATCGTTGTTCAGGGTAAATTCCGGTGCCAGTCCAAGCGCATTTTCAGGACAGATCTGAACGCAGAGCCCACAGCCGATACACATCACTCCCACATGATTCAGAGAAAGATTCTCCTCATCGCCGGATAACGCTCCGATACGACAACCGTTCAGGCAGGCAAGGCAGTGGGTGCAGCGATCACTGTCACAGGAAAGGGTGGCAAAAGCCAGAGACGTCTCCGGCCGGACAGTACCACTTTTTCCACTGCCGGCAACGAGTCTTTTCAGCTCTTCTGCCAGTTCTTTTCTGCGATTCGTGTATCCCCCCGTATCCTTTCCTTCTTCAATCCGCTCAAGGGGTGAAAGTCCGGCAAACAGTTTCTCTGCCTCTCCGACGTTGCTTAAAAAAATCCGCTGTCCTCCGCCATAAAGCGAAGTTACAAGGGAATTGGCTAGCCCCGCCTGATTCCGAAGTTCCCTACCTTCCTGATTTCCGGTGAGCAGCACAAGCCGGCCTGCCCCCCTGAGAAGCAGAAAAAGAAAATGAAACAGTGACAAATTGGCAGAGCCAGGATATTCAAGAAAAAACAGGTTGTCATAACGCTGTCCTCCACTCTGCCACCAGAGCTCATGGAGCTGTTCCTCACTGCCAATAACGACAGTCGTCCCTCGGGCGAAATCGACAGTTTCAAAAAAACTGACAAAAGCTGGATCGTTAAATTTTCCATTTTGCAGGGCCCCGGTAGGGCAGGCACCGACACAGGCGCCGCATTCCTCACAGGCAAAAGAATTGATCGCTATTCCATCCCCGCCCCGGCTCACAGCGCCATAGCTGCAACTTCGAACACAGAGGTCACACCCGGCATCAAGCCGGGGGCTGTATTGACAGACCGAACCATCCCAGACAATCGGTTCATCCACCTGGCAGGAAAAAAGGGTCGAGAAAAACTTTTCCAGCTCATTTTCGTAATAGACATTTGCAACACCCTCTTCGACTTCAAGCCTGCTGTCGTCGAGAATGATAAGAGCGGGAACAGTCATAACCCTTTCTTCAATACGATTGATATCAATGGCTTTCGTATTGCAGACCTTTTCACATTCTCCGCAGAGACTGCACCTGGACAGATCCAGAAAAAGACGGGGAGAAATACAGCGTTCAGGACAAACCGGCCCGCAGGCCCCGCAATAGGTGCACTCCCGGACTGACAGGGGTAACCTGACATCGTATTCAAGCCGCAATCCATTGTCATTTCCTGCAATACGCAGATCTGCTGCAGTGGGGATCTCCGGATGCAGTTCCTGCAGCAGCAGTGGTTCAATATCCAGCACGCCGCCATAGGTATCAAGAAATTTTTCCACATGGGCGGCCTGAGTGCCGATAACACAAACCCGGGTATCAACCTCACTGATATAACTGTGCCAGAAAACACTGTCCAGCCGTCTGCGTTCCGCCAGGGCAATTCGCAACAGACCGTCCCCGTCAAGACTGGTTCTGTCGTGATTCAATTGCAGGGTTACCGAAAAAGGGAATGCGGATTGAGAAAAGAAGGAAGGGAAACCACCGGCCAGCAATACGGTGCCAGAGGAATCGATTGTAAAAACCGGTTTATTGCCGGAGTCAAGCCGAAATTCCGATGCAATAATTTCCGGTTCAGTATTGTTTTTTTCGATCAGCAGGCATCCGGGAAAAGTGGTCATTTGCTGTAATCCTACCCCCATAAAAAGACCTGAAAGCATTCACCGACAAGTCAAAATGAATGTTCTTGAAGTGTAATCGTGAGTCATTATAGGGTATTCCAGCGAAAACCGAAATCAGACCAACCCCTTTTATTATGTAGGTGAAAAACAGCAGGTTGTAGGTATTTTACCTATCCGACGAAACGTAACCTGTCACCGGATTTGTAATGTAATTGCTCACAAATGTTCCCTTTCCGTCCAGAGAACTGCTCGCCTTGACAGCTCGGCACTGGTTTTGATACAGAGTTTCTGTTTGATCCGATCCCGATAAGTGCCTATTGTCTTGATACTCAGATTCATCCGTGCTGCAACCTCACGTGTGGCCAGCCCTCCACCAATCAGTCTGAACACCTCAAGCTCCCGATCGGTTAGCAGGTCAACCGTTGAAGCTCCTCGTCCCTGTCGTCCATGGAATTTATCGAGCATCAGGGCCATCATGTTTTCACTGACATGGATTCTGCCGGAAACAATATTACGAAGAGCGGCAATCACCGTTTCACTTGCCTCCCTCTTCATAATATATCCCCTCGCACCGGCACGGATAGCCCGTTCAGCCCAGACAGATTCATCATGCATGGAAAGGACAAGAACGGGCACAGGTTTCTGCCAGGCCGAAATTTCCTTCACCAGGTCCAGACCATTGTCTCCGGCAAGGGTTATATCAACAATGGCCAGATCGGGTTCATGCTCAACAAAGGCTTTGCGGGCGGAAATAATATCTTCCGCAAGAGCACAGACCTCAAGATCTTTCTCCTGATTAAGCAACTCCGCCATTCCCATACGGAAAATAGGATGGTCATCAACAATCAGCACCTTTAATTTCATTCAAACACCTCACCTGAAACGGAAACAATTGTACCTCTGACCGTATCAGAATCAATGGTCAGTTCAGCGCCTATGGCCTTGGCTCTATATTTCATGGTATGAAACCCCATACCGCTTCCCTTGGGTTTCCAGCCAAAACCATGCCCGTCATCCACAATCTTAACCGAAAACCGGCCAACTGCAAATTCCATAAAGACCCCAATATGTTCCGGCTTGCCATGTCTGGCTGCGTTAAAGACTGCTTCTCGTATGATATAATAGAGATGAGTGGCAAGACTGGCCTGGAGCTTTTCTCCTTCATCCTCACAGGAAAGAACACACTGAACATGGAAAAGGCTTTCCACTTCCACCATCAACTCCTCAACTGCAGACTCGAGGCCATACTCCACCACATGGACAGGATACAGTCCCCGGGAAAGACGTCTGGTTTTTTCTATGGCATCCCGTATCAGGTTTCGTATCATTTCGACCTGTTCCGCCATTTCCGGCACATTTTTTTCCAGTTTCTGCTGCAGTACCTTGCTGAGCAGTTCAACTCCGGTGAGGTGGGAGCCCAGGTCATCATGCAGATTTCTGCCGATATTACTTCTCTCCTCTTCACTGACCGCAATAATCTGACGCTCGAGTCTGGCCAGTTCCTCTTCCGAACGCTTTTTCAGGACATGGAGCCACATCCCCTCAAGCAACATGGTCATCTGCCTCACATCAGAATTATCATATGGTTCCAGGTTATTACAGACTCCGGCAACCAGGACTATGGCTCCATCATTAAAAATCGGCACATCAAGATGCCGGATAACAACAGAATTGTAGGGGTATTTTTCTCCGTCTTCAAGTCGCCCCTCCTGATTGACTATAACCGCCGATTTTTTTTGCAGGCACTGCCCGGGTAACCCTGCACTACCAATGGGCCGGCTAACAAAATGGAAGTCCTCTTTCAGCGCTGAATCACCACCCTCCAGAAAAACCAGGGAACGAATCTCCACCTCTCCCTTTTTAACAAGACAGAGATATCCTTCCTCGCTGCGGGTGATCTGTACAATTCGTCGCAGAACAAAATCATATTTTTCCTGCAGGGAATACTGTTCCATCATGCCCAGCCGCAGAAGAGTATCGAGACGAAGCTCATCCCGATGAAGAAGAAGTTCATTTTTAATTCTGTTCTCCACCATGATATTTGCCAGACGCCCCAGGTCTTCAAACTCCCTGAAGGTCAGGCTCTCGTTCCTGATTTTCACATTGGAATCCGCGGCCTGTCGGAAAAAATCGATAAAAAGACTGATTCCCTCCCGTATCTTCAGGGAATAAAAAAAGGTGCTGAGAAGAAGAAAAGAGACAGCAATACAGTAGAGAATGATAAATATAAAAACATTTTCAAAAGAAATCCGCTGATAGGTTTCACTTTCTGCCGCAATTGCCTTTTCCATGGCATCCATGAACATGGAAGTACCAAGTATCCAATTCCAGTCACCATACTTTTTGATATAGCCCAGTTTCTGCCGGGAGGACTCCTGTCCACGGTCTACGGCATAGGAAACATAACCTCCCGCCTCCTGCCGGCCAACTTCAAGAAAAGTCAGGCCATAGGCCTGACCGTCACTGCCGACCAGATCTTTAATTGATCTTCCGATCAGCCGCCGGTCCCTGTTACAGATTATTGTGCCGTCAAAACGAAAACCGAATACTTCTCCGTCTTTACCGAATTTCATGTTCTGCAGTCTGTCAAGGATATCCTGCTGCAGCTCCCATTCCAAATCATCCGTATACATTCCGGCACCGATAAACCAGTCAAACGGTTCAAAATGCTTTACAAAAGCAATTTTCCCGAAACTTTTCCCGGAAAATTTCGGCTTCACCAGGTTGTACCTGTAGAGCCCGGCGCCCTTTTCCCGGACAAGAGTGATAATGTCCCCTATCAGATCCTGGCCGGTTATTTTCTTAAACTGAACGGCTGTTTTGTTCTCAAAAAACGGTTCATCACTGAAAAGATCAATACGTCCGGTCCCTATTCTTCCGGCAAAATAATATCCACGACCATTATTCCAGCGGATGGGTCTGAGTATTTCCGCGACCATGGAACGCAGTTCATCAACACTTTTTTCATCCTTGTAAAACCTGTAAAGATGGGAAGCAATAGTATAGGCGGACTGGACCCGTTCCCGGATATCACGCTCAACCCGCATGGCATTCTGGGAACGTCTGAAATCGATAAAATCAACGACTTTTTCCAATTCCTCCTTCACTCTGACTTCATACTGATGTTGATAATTATTTCGTATATTCTCTACACTTTCCCTGTATGCCTGGTACTCGTTGACAGCCCAGAAAGCACCAATAAAGAGACTGAGTGAAGTAACAACCACCAGGGAAGCATAAAAAGGAGCAGAGGACAGGGTGATCCGGGTAAGAATAGGTGAGAGCAAGGATCTGCCGAAGTCAACGGGTTTCATCAAGTTTCCTGATAGTCGGGAAAATCCGGGTAAGATAAATGGTATCCATTCCCTGGTGATCACCCGGACCAAACCTGAGAACGATGCCGCCCAAATCAAAACAGCCGATGTTTTCCATGGTGGAAATAAACTTTTCCCTCGTTATCTCCCCCTGTACGGCCAAGGCAATCTCTCCGAACAGTTTCCCGGCGATATAACCCTCAAGAGAAGTAAAACTGATGGTCGCATCATGCTGATATTTCGTCATATCCTGCCGAAAATCTCTTATCAGTACCGTATCCCTGTCATGGGGCGAGGGGACCACCTGAGAGACGACAACATCTTCCCCGTACCCTCCCAGGGCCTCCTGCAGGCTTTCCGTACCCACGAAGGAGATGTTGCAGTACAGCACCTCATCAGAATATTTATTTTGACTCAGCTTTATAAACTCCGCACATGCAGAGTAGGCACCAACAAGGACAATAGCCTCGGGGTGCCCCCTGTAGACATCCCGCATCCCACCCATAACAGCGACAGTGTTTCGTTCATAACTCCCCCTGGAGACAAGCGCCATCCCCCGCCTGGCCAGGGCGATTTCAATTCCTTTCAATCCGGCGAAACCATAACTGTCATTCTGAAAAAAGCAGGCAATTCTCGTCAGCTTTTTTTTATCAATCAGATAAGATGCCAGTCTTTCCATCTCCTGAAAGTAACTGGCCCTTACATTGACAACATATTTTTCAAAAGGTTTCCGCAGGAATTCCGCTCCGGTAAACGGGGCAAAAAACGGAATCTTCGCATCGGAAACAATACGAGCAACCGCTTTTGAAGTAGGCGTTCCTACTGCCCCTATCAGGGCAAAAACCTGATCATCATAGATCAGTTCCTTTGTATTTTTCACCGCCTTATCCGGTTCATACCCGTCATCCCGGCTGATCAGGATAATTTCACGACCACGGATCCCTCCGCCATCATTTATCCGGGAAAATGCGGCCAGAAGCCCTGCGCGCATCTCAATCCCAAGATTTTTGGCCGGTCCCGTCAATGCACAGGACTGTCCGAGAACGATAGGCCGGATACCCGGCTGACGTCCTGCCCACACCAGACAGACAGACAGGAAAAAATATAGAAAAGCGACACCAGTCAACCAATTTTTCATTGACAACTCTCAGGGTAACAGGACATTATCCGTAATTGCTCACAGGCTTTTTTGTTCACTTCTCCCCACCTGAGCGGGTTGTTTTCTGCCCGAAGCAAGTTCTCACTTGCAATAGAGGACAACATTTCTTAGGGTAATTACTCACAGGTACCGCAGCTTTCCACGGTCTCTTTTGTCCGCATAGGTAGGCTATAGCGAGCAAAAGAGCCTGTAAAAATCTGTGGCACCTGTGAGCAATTACAGTTCAGAGGCAATAAAATCATAAAGTTGCTGCCCCTGTGATCAGTTACTTCTTAGGGTATCATCCACTTGAATCCTTCTCCACCCTGAATCCGTGAGCACCCGCTTGATTATTGCAAATGTCCCTGATTATAATTTTATATCAGTTTTCTCAATCCTGATCTCAAAAATAATCACGAAACCGTCACGGATTCGAGTCCACTATAAATAATTTTTATCCATATGAGCAAGAAACAATCCGGCAGCACTGCCCTGACCCTCACCCATACAACTACAGTTGTTTCTCCCGACGGCCACAGAGAGCAGGAAGAACAACTGGCCATCGAGACCCCGTACTCAATTGCTCTGAATGATGAAACAATCGGTTCATCCATGGTTCTGCCCATCGGCCTGGAAGAGTTCGGAGCCGGTTTTCTTTTTGGCCAGGGATATATCAAGACCGGGGCGGAAATCAAAGAAATCTATGTCTGCCCGGAGGGCAGAATAGCTGTTTACGCTGATGTTGAGATTACCGAACCCAAAGAGGTTATCATTACCTCCGGTTGCGGAGGAACCGGAAAAATTTCAAAAGAGATGCTGGAAGATGCCTTTGAACCGCTGCAGGATTATGCAATCGGCTTCCCTGAAATCAGATCATTTATCCGCCAGGCCCTGCACACATCAACCCTCGGACAGGACACCCATTGTGTCCACGGTTGCGGACTCTGGCAGAACGGCCGGCTCCAGGTATTTTTCGAAGATGTCGGACGCCATAACGCCGTTGACAAAGTCCTGGGAGCAATCCTCCTGGGCAGGGCGACACCCCGCGGAGCCATTTACACAACAGGCAGACTCACCTCGGACATGGTACTTAAATGTGCAAGAATAGGTATTCCCATAATCATGTCCCGTAC